>NZ_VPEG01000037.1:0-29071 GCF_013417275.1 Acinetobacter sp. YH16038
GAGAATTGAGACATCAATATGGCAATAAACTGATCCCACCGGGAAGCCGCTCTAAATTTCTGTCCAACATGGTGCACTTTAGCAAGTTGTTCAAAATCCTGTCGCACAACAGGTTTAATTAGCTCATGAAATACGGTATTCTGATGTGACAAAACCTGAATCCTGGTCGTTAAAGTGTTTGTTTGCACTCATATTTTAACTGTTAGGACTCAGGTTTTTTTATTTAAAGCAAACTATGGGACAGCAGTGACTCTAGAGCCTCTTTTTGTATGTTTTTTCTAGGCAAAAATTAACGCTTTAAATTGGACAATAGGGCTGATGTAATCGAAGTATTGACTGCTACCGCTTTGGCTTTTTTGGCTTTCTTCGATTTATCTTCTACACGTTCAATTTTAATGGCTTTATAGCGTTCCCCATTTTGAACCACATTAAATTTTACCCGGTCATTGCGCTTCGGTTCAACTGAATCGGCAGGGAAATCCGAGATATGAAAAAATACCTCACCTTCAGGTGAAGAAATAAAACCAAATCCTTTTTCTGGATTGTACTGTTTTACTTTTCCTTGGTATTGCTCGGAAGTCATAAACGTCCCCTTCTCTGTATCTGTCAGTATTCAGTATATAAAAAAGAGGCTGTAAAAGCCCCTTTTCTGTTCATTTTCAAAAATATTAGTCTTTTTGAACTGAACCAAAAATCTTGTCACCCGCATCGCCCAAACCTGGAACGATGTAACCATTTTCATTCAAGCCATGGTCAATCGCCGCAGTGAAAATCACCACATCTGGATGAGCTTCTTCAACACGTTTAATGCCTTCAGGGGCTGCGACCAATACCATCACACGAATATCTTTACAGCCGCTGGCTTTCAATACGTCAATCGCAGCAACCAGAGAAGAACCAGTCGCCAGCATTGGATCAATGATCATCGCAAGACGGTTTTGTACGTCTGGAACCAGTTTTTTATAGTAAGTACGTGCCTGTAGGGTTTCTTCATCACGTTCCAGACCCAGTACAGAGACTTTGGCACTTGGAATCAGATTCAGGAAACCATCCAGCATACCAATGCCCGCACGTAGAATTGGCACAACAGTAATTTTCTTACCTGCAATACGGTCTACAGTTACCGGTCCGTTCCAGCCGTCAATCTCATGCTCAACGACAGGAAGATCCTTGGTCGCTTCATAAGTCAAAAGCATAGTCACTTCCTGAGCTAGCTCACGGAAGTTCTTGGTACTAATGTCAGCACGACGCAGTAAACCGAGTTTATGTCGAATTAATGGATGACGGATTTCATGGATTGCCACGGGAGAACACCTAGAAGGTTAAAGATAAATTTCCGCTATTATAAAGACTTTTCCGGATTTGTTTAACTAAAAAAGCCCCCAATCGTGGAGGCTTTTTTGTAATAACTTCAAACTTGGGCTGAATTAGTTAAAACCACTTTGAACCAAAGTGAAAATAAACTGTTGTAATTCAGGCGACATTGCGAAGAATGCATAGCGAGACAGCGCAATGATCGGATCTGGATAAACACCGATCACCAGTACCAGTAATGCGACAAGCAATACCATGATACCGCCGACTTTTTGTCCCCAGTGATTTACAGCATCAAGACGTGGTGTTTCTGGTGGAGTCATATACATGACAACCATCACACGCAGGTAGTAGTACAGACCAATACCTGAACCCAGGATGACCATCGCAGCAAGGAACCAAGACTCACCTGCTACCGCAGTTTTCACTACCAGGAACTTACCGATGAAGCCCGCTGTTAATGGAATACCTGCCAGAGACAGCATCATCACAGTTAATACAGCAGTTAATACTGGACGGCGCCAGAACAGACCACGGTACTCAGCCAGGCTACCTGCTTCATCTGTATTGTTATACGGACTAGACATCAGCGTTACCACACCGAAAGCACCAATCGTAGTCAATACATAAGTGATGATATACACGTTTACACTTTCGAAAGTCGCGAAACCTTGAACCTGTAAAAAGTCAGTATTACGTGCAGATACGATCGCAACCAGTACATAACCGAAGTGAGCAATTGAAGAGTATGCCAAGATACGTTTCAGGTTCACCTGTTTCACTGCAAGCAAGTTACCTACAATGATAGAAAGTACTGCAATCACACTGATGATAGTGACGAAGCTATCCGACAGGATTAAGCCAGAAGACAATACATAACGTACGAACAGACCCAGCATTGCCACTTTAGACACAGTTGCAAGGAAAGTTGCAACTGGCGCTGGAGCACCTGCATAGACGTCTGGTGTCCATTTGTGGAATGGAGCTAGTGACAGTTTAAAGCCAACAGCGAATACAATCAGTGCCAGACCGATTACCACAGCAGGTTGACTAAATGCAGTCAACAGTTTACCTGGTTCAGCGACAAAGCTTAGAGAACCTGTATATGCATAAACATATGCCATACCCATCAACAACATCGCAGACGCAGTTGCTGAAAGCACCAGATATTTCACACCTGCTTCAAGCGATTGAGAACGCTGATGTGTATACGCCAATAAGCCGTATACAGGGATCGACATGAGCTCAAGGCTAATGAAGAAAGATGCATAGTGAGAACTTGCCACCATCAGCATCGCACCGGCAACGGAGGTCAACATCAGGATGTAGAGTTCTTCACGGTTATCTTTATAGGTTTCAATATAAGCATGTGACAAGGTACTGCACGCCAGTGCAGCCACAATAATCACAAACTGATACAGCATCGTAAACGGATCTACGAGGAACAGATTCATTACATTGGCAGGTGCAAATTGACCCGCTAACAGAACGAACAGAATGTACAACGCCGCCAGGTTTAGACCAATGACTGTCGTAGTCGCAACTAAGTTATGGTTACGCTTAATTGCAGTAAGCAACATCACGACGATCGCAGTCAATGACACGATCATCACAGGTGCTAGAGGCATAAGCTCAGAAAAAGACATTGTGAAGTTCATGGCTTATTGGATCTCCACATTTTCAGCTGAAACGGCAGCTTGCTGCACAGCATCAGCTGCTTCAGACACAGGAATGTAGCTATTCGCTAACCACGCCATGCTTGAGTTAGAAACGTCAAGGAAGCTTTGTGGGTATAGACCAAGCCATGCTAGACCAAATGCACAGATCAGCAAAATTACCACTTCACGTGCATTTAAATCTTTTAACGGATTTGTGTAGTGCTGTTTTTGCTCTTCGTTTGGAACACCAAACAACGCTTTATGGATCAGAATCAAACCGTACAGACCCGCAAATACCAGGCTGATTGCAGCGAGGATTGTGAATGCAGGGAATTTACCGAATGAACCCATCAGGATCAGGAACTCACCAATGAAGTTACCTAGACCTGGAATACCGACAAGCGCCGCGATGAAGAACATCAGGAAGAATGCAAGGTATGGGAACTGACCACGAATACCACCCATCAAACGCATATCACGTGTATGAACACGTTCGTACACCTGACCACACATAATGAACAGCGCTGCAGATGACAGACCGTGAGCCAGCATCATGATCATCAGACCTTGGAAGGTCAGGATGTTACCTGCATAAATTGCAAGTAAAACGAAGCCCATGTGTGAAATAGACGTATACGCCAATAAACGTTTCATATCGGTTTGCTGGAAAGCACACCAAGCACCGTAGAAGATACCGATTAAACCGAAAATGATCGCGATGTCTGCAAACTGTGCAGAAGCCGCCGGGAAGAATGGAATCACGAAACGGATCAGACCATAAGCAGCTGTCTTAATCAAGATACCTGCAAGGTCAACAGAACCCGCTGTTGGTGCTTGTGCATGCGCATCTGGTAACCAGCCGTGTAATGGGAAAACTGGAAGTTTTACCGCAAAACCGATAAATAGACAGATCATGAATGCATAAGCAACTGCTGGTGCTTGTGTATCCAGCATGTTCGCTACACCCATCAGGTAGTTGTAGTCGAAACGGATTTGACCAGTCATGGTGTAGCCTACAGTCACCAGACCGAGGATACCAATCAGCATGACTAAACCAGCTACCTGTGTGTAAATGAAGAACTTGGTTGCAGCATATACACGTGACTTGCCTTCTGCCCCTTTATGACCCCAAAGTGCGATCAGGAAGTAGATTGGCACCAGCATCATCTCCCAGAAGAAGAAGAACAGGAACAGGTCAATTGCCAGGAATACGCCGATTACACCACCCAGAGACCATAAAAGGTTCAAGTGGAAGAAACCCACGTTTTTCTGAATCTCACCCCATGAACAGCCTACTGCCAGCACACCAAGGAGTGCAGTCAAGCCAACCATCAGTAAAGATAAACCATCCACCGCAAGGTGAATGTTAATGCCCAGGGTTTGAATCCAAGGCAATTTGAACTCGGCTGCCCACGTAGGAGCCGCACCGCCAAGTTCATAGTTATAAGTACCCGACTGCCAAAGGACGATGGTCAAGACCAGCGTCACTAACATACCAATCAGCGCGATATAACGCGGAAGGTGTTGGTCGAGTTTATCGACCAACCAGCAAATAAAACCTGCAATGAACGGAATGAGGATCAGAGCCGGCAAAATAATATTGTTTGGAGCTTCCATTTTATTTCCCCACTACCTGAATCACGAGCAAGATCATCAGTAGGACAACGACACCGAGCCCCATACTAGATGCATATTCACGCAGTGAACCTGTTTGACGTGAACTAGTAAAGCTATGACCACCTTTAACCAGTGCAGGCAGCACTAGCCAGAAGGCATCAATCGGATCACGACCGAACAGTTTCGCGAAGAACAAATAAGGCTTCACAAAAACGATGTCATACAGCTTGTCAAAACCAAGTGCATTACGGCAGATGTTTGCAAGGCCCGCACCCAGAGAAGTTTTCGCAAAAGATTTCACAGCGTTGTAAGCAAAAGCAAACAACACTACGCCAATTGCAAGACCTACCAGTGCAATACCTACTGCTGTGTATTCTGCAGTATGCATGCCATGTTCAAGTGCTTCCGGAATTTCAAATGCAGGAAGTTTAGCTGCATTTAAAATGCTTTCTACAGGTGCTTTTAATGCTGCACCCACGAAAGTTGAAAGTACTGCAAGAATTGCCAATGGACCCCAGTAAGTTACACCCTTGATTGCGTGGTAAGGTGTGTTTTCTTTACCGAAGAATACCACCCAGATCAGACGGAATGTATAGATCGAAGTCAGGAACGCACCGATTACACCCACCCAGTAAAGTGTGCTGTAAACTGCGATTGATTGGCCTTGTACCCATACCGCACCCAGGATTGCATCTTTTGAGAAGAAGCCCACAGTGATGAATGGAATTGCAGCCAATGCACCGCCACCAATGGCGAAACATGCAAACAGGAATTTGTTCTTGTAGAACAGACCGCCCATCTTGAAGATGTTTTGTTCGTGGTGGTAAGCCAGAATCACTGCACCAGAAGACAAGAATAATAATGCCTTGAAGAATGCGTGAGTCAGCATGTGGAACAGACCCGCCTGGTATGCTTCAGCACCTACAGCCATAAACATATAGCCCAACTGACTCATAGTTGAGTAAGCCAGAATACGTTTGATGTCTGTTTGTACCAATGCAGCAAAACCAGCTACCAGTAATGTCACCGCACCAGTAATCGAGATGAACATCATTACTTCAGGTGCAAGCTCAAATACTGTGAACAGACGGCAGCACAGGTAAACACCCGCAGTTACCATTGTCGCAGCGTGGATCAATGCAGAAACAGGTGTCGGACCTGCCATCGCATCTGCCAACCAGGTTTGCAGTGGAATCTGTGCAGATTTACCAGCAGCACCCAAGAACAGCATTAACGCAGTCCAGATGGTCAATGATGAGCTTTGCGTCATTACAGTCGCAGCATTTTCTACGATGTACTGAGTATTTAGCGTACCGAATTGCTGGAACAGCAAGAACATGGCAATCAGCAGGAATACGTCACCAATACGGGTAACGGTAAATGCCTTGATCGCTGCCACACCGTTTGCAGGGTTTTGGTAGTAATAGCCAATCAGCAGGTAAGAACACAGACCTACACCTTCCCAACCCAGGAATAACAACGCCAGGTTGTCACCCAGTACCAGCAATAACATGCTTGCAACGAACAGGTTGAAGTAAGAGAAGAAACGTGCGAAGTCTTGTTCACCGCGCATGTACCATGATGCAAAGATATGGATCAGGAAACCAACGCCTGTCACCATGCCCAGCATCAACAGAGACAAACCGTCCAGGTGCAGGCTGATGCCCGGTGCAAAACCACCGACATTGAACCAGGTCCAAAGAGGTTGCACCACCGCGGTAGAACCATTGTTGACAAAGTCCATACCCGCAATGAGTGCGAACAATGCCGATAACCCCACAGCCCCTACACCAATAATGGCTGCAACTGTTTCAGGAAGCTTATGACGCCCTGCCGCTAAAAGGACGAAGCCAATGAGCGGGAATAAAATTGTTAGATATAAATAACTCATCCGCGCATCTCACTAGCAGCATCCACATCCAGATGATGGAAGCGATGATAGAACTGAAGGACGATCGCAAGACCGATACATGCCTCTGCCGCAGCAAGGGTCAGAATCAGGATAAACATGATTTGACCATCAGGCTGTGCCCATGCACTGCCCGCCAGGACGAATGCCAAAGCAGCAGCATTCATCATGATTTCAAGGCTCATTAAAATGAATAGCAGGTTGCGTCGCACCATTACACCGTAAAAACCCAGTGCAAAAAGAATGGATGCAACGATCAAACCATGCTCTAAAGGGATGTTGCCCATTATTGTTGTTCCTCTTCTGCACCTGGTTCACGTTTACCCAAATGGAATGCTGCAACAAGTGATGCAAGCAATAACATCGCGGCAACTTCTACCAACAATAAGTATTGCGTAAAGAGTGATTGACCTACCGCTTTAGGACCGACCATTTCAGTGCCCATGACCATTGAAGGCTGCACGTAATCTGATTTAAGTACCCAAACCAGGATCAGACCAATCAGGAAGCTCATCAATGCCGGATAAGCCCAAGCCGATGAAGTCAACCATTTGCGTTCCTGAGCAACAGTCTGTTCGCCCAGGTTCAGCATCATTACCACGAACACGAATAACACCATGATCGCGCCAGCATAAACGATGACTTCAAGTGCACCCGCAAACGGTGCACCCACGATCAGGAACAGTCCTGCTACAGCAAGGAGTGAAACGATCAGGCTTAATAAAGCATGTACCGGATTCGTGTTAGTTACCACACGAACCGTAGAGACGATGGCCACAAGGGCCATTAAATAAAATGGCCACATCATGGTAATAGACTCCGTACATCAACAGGTGCACTTTCACGCTGTGCCTGACCTTTGTCCTTACCAGCAACTGCCATACCGGTGACACGGTAGAAGTTATAGTCAGGATATTTACCAGGACCAGAAATCAGCAAGTGTTCTTTTTCGTAGACTAGGTCTTGACGAACATATTCGCCTAATTCGAAATCTGGTGTCATTTGAATTGCAGTTGTCGGACATGCTTCTTCACACATACCGCAGAAAATACAGCGAGAGAAGTTGATACGGAAAAATTCCGGATACCAACGACCATCTTCACGTTCTGCTTTTTGGAGTGAAATACAGCCTACCGGACATGCAACCGCACACAGGTTACATGCCACACAACGCTCTTCGCCATCTGGGTCACGCGTTAATACGATACGACCACGGAAACGTGGTGGCACGATTTCTTCGGCTGGCACTTCCGGATATAAAATGGTGTCACGTTTGCGCGTTGCATGGGTAAATACCATGAACAACGTACGAACGATTGACC
Organism: Acinetobacter sp. YH16038; assembly: GCF_013417275.1. Taxonomy (NCBI): domain Bacteria; kingdom Pseudomonadati; phylum Pseudomonadota; class Gammaproteobacteria; order Moraxellales; family Moraxellaceae; genus Acinetobacter; species Acinetobacter sp. YH16038. The sequence goes on from NZ_VPEG01000037.1 coordinate 7,821, forward strand.
CGAATCCAGCTAGAAATTTAAACATTTTGTTCTCCCTGCTGTCTTAGGCCTGATTCAACAGAATCACAGCACCAGTCACCAAAAGGTTAACCAACGCCAATGGCAAGCAAATTTTCCAACCAAAGTTCATCACCTGGTCATAACGTGGACGCATTAAAGAACCACGCGCCAATACAAACATCATTACGAAGAATGCTGTTTTAATAATGAACCAGAATGCGGGTGGAAGGAAATCAAGACCAAATGGTGCTAACCAGCCACCGAAGAACAGGGTTACGATCAATGCAGAGATCAGTACTACGTTCACGTATTCCGCAACGAAGAACATACCCCATTTCATACCGCCATATTCTACGTGGTAACCTTCCGCCAGTTCCTGTTCCGCTTCTGGTTGGTCAAATGGGTGACGGTGAGTTACCGCAACACCTGCAACCACGAAGATCAGGAAGCCTAAGAACTGAGGAATGATAAACCAGACATCTTTCTGTGCTTCTACGATTTCACGCATGTTGAATGAACCGGCAATTGCCACTACACCCATCAGTGAAATACCCAGGAACACTTCATAAGAAATAGTTTGCGCTGCTGAACGTAGACCACCAAGCAATGCGTATTTGTTGTTAGAAGACCAACCACCAAATAGTACTGCATATACCGCAATACCTGCCATTGCCATGAAGAACAACAGGCCGATACTCATGTCTGCAACACCTAGATAAGGTGACACAGGAATAACCATGAACGACAGCACCGCAGTTGCCATCGCAACTGCTGGAGCCATACGGAAAGTCAATTTATCGGCAAATTTTGGTGTCCAGTCTTCCTTGAACATGATTTTCAGCATGTCGGCAACAATCTGGAACATACCGCCCGGACCTACACGGTTCGGACCGTAACGGTCTTGCCACAAGCCGAGTAAACGACGTTCAATAAAAGACATCAACGCAGCGATCAGTACTACAACCAGTAAGATCACGATCGCTTGAAGTACTGAATAGGCGATTGGCCAGTTTTCAGCCCACAGCGGCGTTTGACGGATTAATTCTTGTTCCATGAATTACGCTCCTACCGCGACTGAAACAGGCTCTGCAAGAGATACCGTTGGTGCAAGACCAATTGGGTAGCCAATATAACCTGTTGGTAAGTATTCAATCACTTGTACAGGAAGAACGATTGAAGTATCGCCTGCTTTCACAGTGATCTTCTGACCGTCTTGCAGGTTCAAGCGTGTAGCATCCTGTTCGCCCACTGCAAATACTGCATCCGGAATACGTGATTCCATGGCAGGTGTTTTAATGGTGAACTCGCCAGATGCAAAGATGTGATGCATTGGTACCAGACGGAAGCTTTCAGCATTTACGAGCACAGGTGCTGGTGCGACGAAGCTACGCGCTGGACGCTTTGGTAAACGGTCGAATAAACGAACGCCTGAATCACCGCCTTTTAAGTGACCGCCCACTTCATCCTGGTATTTGTTCCAGGCTTGTGGTGAGTTCCAGCCTGCAGACCAGGCAAATGGAATCAGTGGAGATGGTGTTTCATTACCCACATAACCTTCCATAGAGAATGTTAATGCAGTGTCTTTATCAGTAGGCTGTTTCGGCTCATGTACAGACAATGGCGCACGCATCGACGTACGACCTGAGTAACGACGTGGTTCACGTGCCACTTTCAGACCATGGACACGGAAGCCCGCATCAGGTGCTACATCCAGAATACCTTCAAGTGCAGGAACATTGCTTGCTACTGACTCGATGACATCATCCAGTACTGTCCAAGAAATCGCTTTGCCTTGTACGCCTGTTTCCAGTGCGTGTAACCAGCGCCAAGATTCTTTGATTGCCAGTTCCGGGTTGTAGTAGTTAGGGTCATACACTTGATAGAAACGTTGTGCACGGCCTTCTTGAGAAACGACAGTACCATCACCTTCAGCAAATGAGGCAGCAGACAATACGATGTTCGCTTTCTTCACAGTCGCAGTTTCAGAGTGATCCAATACGATCACCTGTTTGCCTGCAAGCGCAGCATCAACCTGAGCCGCTGGTAAACGACGGTAAAGATCGTTTTCTACAATTAGGACAGTGTCATAGTCTTGTGCAAATGCTTGCTCAAGGCTTTGACCACCGAAGATTGCCAGCCCCATTGAGTTCACTTCAGGAACAGTCAAGGTCAAGCCCGCATTACCCAGGTTTTGTGCTACTTGTGCAGCAGCTTCCATGATGGTTGCGTCTTGTAGACTTGTACCAGAGATGATCAGTGGTTTCTTGGCAGCTTTCAGCGTATCTGCAATGGTTTGTGCAAATGCTTTCGCATCGTCATCAAGACCAGTGATGACTTCACCTTTCACACCCGCAGCAATCGCGAAGCCTAAACGTGCGATGTCATTTGGAGAAGCAACCACTTCACCTTCCGCAACGTCAGACAAACGTGTTTGTGTTGCAGCCAGAATGTAAATCGGAGATTTCGCATCTTGGGCAATACGTTGTACAGGTTCAGCCAGCCATTCTTGGGTACGGCGCTCTGCAGCCATTTCCTTGCCTTTATTTTTCGCAGCTTGGCGAACAGATAAAGCCATACGTGGCGCAGTTTGAGTCAGGTCTTCACCTAGAATCAGTACCGCATCATAGCTTTCGATTTCACGCATGTTCGGGTTATAAACACCCTCGGTTTGCATGATCGATGCAGCCAGCTCAACCAGATTTTGCTCTTTTTGAGCCATACCAGTTGAGTAGTTGTCTTGACCAACTAACTCACGTAGTGCGAAGTTAGCTTCAAGTGATGCACGTGGTGAACCGATCCCCAGTACTTTTTTGCCCTGGATTTTCGCAATTACGGTATCCAATGCTGTATCAACAGAAACAGTTTCTACATTCGTACCAGTACGGAACTGTGGCTGACGAGGACGGTCTTTACGGTTTACATAACCGGTACCGAAACGGCCTTTATCGCACAGGAAGTATTGGTTAACTTCACCGTTGAAACGGTTTTCAACGCGACGAAGCTCGCCATAACGCTCACCTGGAGAGATGTTACAACCTGAAGAACAGCCATGACATACGCTTGGTGCGTACTGCATGTCCCATTTACGGTTATAGCGTTCTGAGTGAGTCTTATCGGTGAATACACCCGTTGGACACACTTCAGTCAGGTTACCGGAGAATTCAGATTCCAAAGTACCTGATTCCGGACGACCGAAATAAACGCGAGAAGCGTTTGCATATACGCCGAAATCCGTACCGCCCGCATAGTCTTTGTAATAACGAACACAACGGTAACATGCGATACAACGGTTCATCTCGTGCGCAATGAACGAACCAAGTTCTTGGTTGTAATGCGTACGCTTGGTGAACCGGTAACGACGACGGTCATGTTGTGTCATCACGGTCATATCTTGCAGGTGACAGTGGCCACCCTCTTCACAGACTGGACAGTCGTGCGGGTGATTGGTCATCAAGAATTCAACAACAGAAGCACGGAAATCTTTTGCTTCTTTGTCTTCAATCGAGATGTAGGTATTGTCAGCAGCCGGTGTCATACATGACATGACCAAACGACCACGCGTATCTTCTGGATTCGCGTATTGAGTCACAGCACATTGACGGCAAGAACCGACAGAACCTAAGGATGGATGCCAACAAAAGTATGGGATGTCGATGCCAAGACTCAAACATGCTTGCAGCAAGTTTTCCGAGCCGTTGACTTCATACGATTTTCCATCGACATGAATTGTAGCCATAGTCGAATTCCTTAAGCTTGTTCTACGTTGCGGGTTTGAGCGGCAGCATTTACGACTTTCGCTTCAAATTCGCCACGGAAATGTTTGAGTGCGCCCATTAACGGTTCCATAGCACCTGGTGCGTGAGCACAGAAAGTTTTACCAATCCAAAGCTTACGAGTCAGTTCTTGTAAGTGATCGATATCTTCTTTCTTGCCAGTACCATCTTCAAGTGCTTTAAGCGCTTTCACCGCCCAAGGTAAGCCATCACGGCAAGGTGTACACCAGCCACATGATTCACGCGCAAAGAATTCTTCGAGGTTACGAGTCGCTGAAACCATACATTGAGTTTCATCAACCACCATCAATAGACAGGTACCTAAACGTGAACCTGCTTTCATGATGCTTTCCGCATCCATCGGAAGATCGATATGCTCGGCAGCCAGGAAGTCAGTTGATGCACCACCGGGTAACCATGCTTTCAGCTTCAGGCCGTCACGCATACCACCGGCATGTTCTTCAATCACTTCACGTGCAGTGGTACCGAATGGCAGTTCCCATAGACCTGGGAATTTCACCTTACCTGAAGCACCATAAATTTTTGTGCCAGGATCTTTCGATTTACCTGCAGACAGACCGATGTACCATTCTGGACCACGCAACATGATGGCTGGCAAGTTGTTGTAGGTCTCTACGTTGTTCACGATCGTAGGACGACCCCAAGCACCTGCAACCTGCGGGAATGGCGGTTTGGTACGCGGGTTTGCACGGCGACCTTCAAGCGAGTTAATCAATGCAGTTTCTTCACCACAGATATAACGACCCGCACCGGTATGCACGTGTAACTCGAAGCTCCAGCCAGAATCCAGGATGTTGTCACCCATGTAACCTTTGGCACGAACCTGCTCAAGTGCTTCGTTCAGGTACTTCGCCGCTTCGATGTATTCACCACGGATGAAGATATAACCTTGAGTTGCTTCAAGGGTATAAGCTGCAATCAGCATACCTTCGATCAGCTGGTGAGGAAGATCTTCCATCAACAGGCGATCTTTGAAAGTACCTGGTTCCATCTCATCGGCATTACAAATCAGGTAACGTGGACCTGAATTGTCATTTGGCGCCATCAGCGACCATTTGATCCCTGCCGGGAAGCCTGCACCACCACGACCTTTTACGGTTGCTGCTTTTACGACTTCCAGCACTTCTTTCGGTGTCATAGACAGGGCTTTTTTAAAGCCTGCATAGCCTTCAAGCGCTTCGTAGTCATCAACGTGACGGACATTCGCCTGTTTGCTTAGACGCCAAGTCAGTGGATGCGTTTCCGGGTTACCGTCGCCATAAATTGGTTTTGGTTCGGTATTCATACATACTTCTCCAATAACTGTTTAATTGATGTTACTTCCACGAGACCGTGAGTATCTTCATCAATCATGAGGGTTGGACCTTTATCACAGTTACCTAGGCAGCAAATTGGAAGCAAGGTAAAACGGCCATCCGCTGTGGTTTGGCCGAACTGGATACCCAATTCACGCTGGAATGCTTCTGCTAAAGTCTCCGCACCCATCAAGAAACATGCAATTGAGTCACACAGTAAAATTACGTGACGACCCACTGGCTGACGGTAAATACGGTTATAGAACGTTGCAACCCCTTCCAAATCGGCAAGGCTCATGCTGAGCATTTGCGCGATGGCATTCATTTGAGCATCGTCTACCCAGCCATTACGGCGTTGTACACACTTCAGCGCATCAAGACACGCTGCACGTGGGTAAGGGTAATGCCCAATGTGATGTTCAATTTCGTGGATTTCTTCCGAAGTTAAAATCCCTTCAACATTCACACGTGGCTTTTTATCAGTCAAAATCATCATAATGCGTTTACCCCTTAGCGATCCACGTCAGCCATTACGACGTCGATTGTCGCTAAATAAATGATTAAGTCAGATACAAGACTGCCGTTAATCACAGAAGGCATTTGCTGTAAATGCGTGAAAGTTGGTGTACGAATACGGGTACGGTAACTCATGGTTGACTTGTCTGAAGTCAGATAATAAGTCGACGCACCTTTCACCACTTCTGCCATCACAGATGATTCACCTGCAGGCATTACAGGACCCCAAGAAACGCTCAAGAAGTGCGTAATCAAGGTTTCAATATCTTGTAATGTTTTGTCTTTTGGTGGTGGAACAGCCAGTGGATGGTCTGCTTTGTACGCACCAGATGGCATATTCTCTAGACACTGCTTAATGATTTTCAGTGACTGTTCGATTTCACGGAAGTGAACAATCACACGAGCATATGCATCGCCTTCGTACTCAACCGGTACTTCGAAGTCATAGTTTTCATAACCACTGTATGGACGGTATTTACGAACATCAAAGTCGATACCTGTCGCACGCAGACCAGTACCTGTTACACCCCATGCCAATGCAGATTTCGCATCGTATTGAGCCACATTACGGGTACGACCCACAAATACAGAGTTTTTCAGTGCTGCAGTATAGTATTCGTTCAAACGCTTAGGCATCCAGTCGAGTAAGTCTCGAACCAGTTTTTCCCAACCATTTGGCAAGTCATGTGCAGTACCACCGATACGGAACCATGCTGGATGCATACGGTAACCGGTGATCGCTTCCACGATGTCATACACTTTCTGACGGTCAGCGAACATATAGAATACTGGGGTCATACCGCCGGCATCCTGAATCGCAGTACCGATGTACAGCAAGTGGTTATTGATACGGAACAATTCCGACATCATGACACGGATACATTGTGCGCGGTCTGGCACAGTAATGCCTGCCAATTGTTCCACACCCATCACATACGGCATGTTTTGAGCACAACCACCCAAATAGTCCACACGGTCAGTATACGGAATGAATGAATGCCAAGTTTGACGTTCAGCCATCTTTTCCACACCACGGTGGTGATAGCCGATATCTGGCACACAGTCTTTCACTTCTTCACCATCCAACTGCAAAATTACACGGAAGGCACCATGCGCAGACGGGTGGTTAGGACCCAGGTTCAGGAACATGAAATCTTCATCTGCATTACCGCGCTTCAGACCCCAGTCTTCTGGCACGAAACGTAGATGTTCCTGTTCAAAGTCCTGCTTGGCTTTGTCTTGAATATACGGAGTATATTCAGTCGCACGTGCAGAATATTCTTTACGTAGCGGATGACCTTCCCAGTAGGTTGGCAACAAGATACGACGGAGCATTGGATGCCCTTCGAAATTGATGCCGAACATGTCATAAGCTTCACGCTCATACCAGTTCGCATTTGGCCAGATATTCGTTGCGGTCGGAATATTCAGATCGCTGTCGCTTAATGCAACTTTAATACGAATGTCACAGTTACGCTCTAAAGATAATAAATGATAGAACACTGTGAATTCTGACGCAGGCAAACCGTCACGGTGCGTACGTAAACGCTCATCTACTGCAGACAAGTCGAATAGCATCACGTATGGACGTGGCACGGTACGCAAGAACATCAATACTTCTTGTACACGTGCGCGCTCAACCCAAACTGTCGGGAAATCCTCGAAAGTTGTTTGCACAAAGAAGTTCTCACCAAACTTGGTTTTGAGCTCTTCAATGATGGCAAATGCTGGGCGTGAATCAACTGCTGTTGATTCTGGCATAGCAATGTCAGTTTCAGCCATTGGCTTGGCTTCCTATTTAATACAAATTCAGTCAACCTAAACGACAACTACACCCATAGCGGGTGCACAACAAAAAACCGGTCGTTTAAATTATTTAATTTCATCCATAGAGCGTAAGTTCTTCACAGCAACACGCTGGTCTTTCTTACGGTCACGTTCCGGCATCATCTTTGGCTTATACACTGGCTTAAGATCATCACCGATTACCGCAGACAGCGGACGACGCTCTAATTGAATTTGGTCTTGTAACAGCATTAATGCCTGGATCAATGCTTCAGGACGTGGTGGGCAGCCCGGAACGTATACATCTACCGGAATAATCTTGTCCACACCTTGTACGACTGAATAAATATCGTACATACCACCTGAGTTCGCACACGCACCCATTGAAATCACCCATTTCGGTTCAAGCATCTGTTCATACAGACGTTGAATTACCGGAGCCATTTTCACGAAGCATGTACCTGCTACAATCATCAAGTCTGCCTGACGCGGTGAAGCACGGATAACTTCGGCACCAAAACGTGACAAGTCATGTACACCGGTCAAAGTCGTTGCATATTCAACGTAGCAGCAAGATGTACCAAAGTTAAATGGCCAAACTGAGTTCTTACGACCCCAGTTCACTGCTGTGTGCATTACATCCTCTAGGCGAGTCATGAACACATTTTTATTCACTTCTTCTTCTAGAAGCGGATCTTCTACAACGATACGCTCTTGAAGTGGATATTCATCAGCATTCGGATTCGCACGGGTTAATGTATATTTCATCCCGAGTTACTCCTTATCAGAGGGTTGAACTTGTGATTTTTTCACAAGACCAGATGATTGAGCTGGGATTTGACCAGTTGGATCCATAACCAATTCTTCAACAGAGTTGAAGCGCGTAATTTCTGCAAGATCCATATTTGGCGAACCAATTTTAGCTTTGTATCCTGCTGCTTTACGTCTGTCTGAAGGTGCCCAATTCAGTGCGCCTGTCGATAATTCGTAAACCAAACCAACAAGTAAAACCAAAATAAAGATAGCTGCAGTTGCAAAACCAATCCAACCTACTTCACGAACAGAAGATGCCCATGCATACAGGTAAAGTGCTTCGAGGTCGAAGACTACAAAGAAAATTGCAACTAAATAGAATTTCGCAGACAAGCGGATACGAGCTCCACCTGCGCTGACTACGCCTGACTCAAACTGCTCCTGCTTGGCACGGCCCCATGATTTACCCCCGAGGAGTAATGGGACAGTGAGCATAAAGACGCATAAAAATGTAACGCCGATCACGAAGGCAATAATTGCCCATTCGTATGGAGTAATGGCACTCATGCGGGGATAACTCCTGGCAGGCCGATTTATTAACAAAGAATGTATGTATTGGCCTTCAAATACACCAAACACAAAATTAATCCCGCCAATTGTACCTGATTTTGGATTTCACTTGCTAGTTTATAAGCCTTAGTCTTTTGGATGATTTTTTAGACATTCCTAATTTTATTCTGGCTTTAAGCTCATAGAATCTCAACCGATCGTTTTTTTAAATTAAAGTTTAAATTTCCATTATTTTTTTCTAAACCCAGATAGACTTTTAAAGCTATGCTTAATTAAGCCTCACTCCTTTTACAGTGGCTGGCTACCCACCCAATGAAACGAAACTTATAAAGAATCAATTAAAAACATTTCACCTTTGCATCATGCTCCGGAAAATAAGTGTGTTTTTAAAAGATGTTTAACATGAATGTTGTCATTCAATTAGAAGCCCCCTTTTCTACCCGCTCTCGGTAAGCCTTAAAAGAGCAATTGTGTATTTTTGCAACACGTCCAACAGTTTGATTCAGATTATGATATTTCTATTTTTAAACACACTATCACATTTATAAAGTAACAATAAGGAGTCCATGCATGTCTCTACGATTTACCCATAAACCTGATTATTTTTTCTTTGCTCAATTATTGATGCGACATGTAGAAAGCTATATCCAAAAACATCAGGATGCCAGCAATGCAATCTTTGACTTAGGGGATATTCATAAACTTTTCCAGACAGACTATGCCTCTTCCAGCATTAACCTGGACGGTATTATGAATATTGCCGATGAGTACAAGCTTGAAACCTTATCTGGTGACCAGAAGCTAATCCAAAGCTATCAGGTAGATGTTAAAAACAACAAGCTACTGATCAACTTCAATTCTGATGCCTTAAACAGCCTGAAAGAAGGCAAACCACTGATTGAACCGGATGCTACCATCCATGAATAATCCCCTTTAAATAGCCATAAAAAAACGATACCTATGTATCGTTTTTTCTCACCTAAACTCTTATTCTGACTGATCTGACACTTCAGCTTTTTCCAGTTTTTCGATCGGTTTTTGCTTGATTTTTTTACCATAACGGCTGGCTGGCCAAATCATGATAAAGCGTGCACCACCCAGTGTCGGACTTTGATCGACCTGAATCTCTCCACCAAACCAGTAAGCAATCCGGCTGACAATAGACAAGCCCAAACCATAACCCCCTGAAGCACGGGTACGACTATCATCCAGTCGGGCAAAGGCTTCAAAGATACGAGCGCGGTCAGCTTCCGGAATCCCCGGACCATCATCTTCTACACAGATATATGCCATGCCCTTAGCATCTAGTCCACCGCTGATCAGGATTTTCTGCTCACAGTAGCGTACTGCATTACCCACCAGATTTTGCACCACACGATGCAGGTAACGTCGTTCAGCTTCTACGGTTACAGGTACTGGCATTGGCAGCACTTCGACTTCTTTTCCAGTTTTTAGAGCATCTGTTTCGACTGCCACCTGCTCCAACACTTCAAACAGATCAATATCTTCAAATTCAATTGAAGGCATGCCCTGTTCCAGTTTGGCATAAGTCATGATTTCATCGATCAAGGTATTTAAGGCTTCAATATCCTTATCGATCTGCTCAACCTGCTGCAGGCGGTAATCATAGTCGTCTTCATCTGCCATCATTTCCACTGCAAAACGGATACGGGCAACAGGTGTACGCAGCTCATGCGATACCGCACGCATCAATTCACGCTGCGCTTCAATCAGACGCTGAATATGATCCGACATATTGTTATAGCTGGAAGCCAGCGTCGCCATCTCATCACTACCCTCTACCGGAAGACGCAATGACATGTTCCCGGTTTTCATCTTGTTCAGGGCATAGCTAACTTCACGCAGTTTACGCTGCATTGGCACCAGCAGACCATAAATCCCCAGACTCAAGACAAACAAGCTCAATAAGGTAATTCCGGCAGCTAACTGGAATGGCATCCAGTTAAATAACGGCACTGGCCCCATGACTAGCACTTCAGACGTCGAGCTAGGAATAGGAGAAATGATTGAAATCGTAGTACCGCGAATTGAGGCACTGTCACGATATAGGATAATGCTGTGATCTAGACGCAAACGTCCGATCTGCTCGGAATCTAGTGGCAGGCTCTGGACATTTTCGATCGAGATTGGATAAGAGAAATAATCCTGAATTCGCTTCAGGTATTCTTTTTCCTGACCTGGGTAGTACACCAGATAGTCCAGAATAAAGACTGGTAAAGCCTTCATCTGACGTTCAGTAATATTATCCGCCTTAATATAAAGATAATGACTTGGATCATCACGTAGCCCAATGACAATATAAGCTACCCCGGTTTTGGCATCCCAACGCACGACTGCCTTACGGTCAGCCAGACGTCGGCCTTCCGCTCGGGTAATATCCACTTTACTGGCTTCAACATAGTAGATCGGCAATTCTAACAGATCAGACGCATCTGAAACCCAGTCCATCTTTTGCTGCAGATTAGGCTGTCTCGCAACCCCCTCACTGATAATATATGCCATACCATCAGTCAGGGATTCACGATACTCCTGCGCACGCTGGTAGTTGATGATCTGTACCAGCAGATAGCTGAATACTGCCACCAGGACCACAAGCATGACCAAGCCTGCGTATATCCGCAAAAATATACTGTGTTTAAACACCTATAAATTATCCTGTTTATTCAGGCGGCTAAAGGCACCGATTAGATACCGTTAGTTTCTTTGACGAATAGATAACCTTTACTACGTACTGTTTTAATACGTTTTGGATTTTCAGGATCGTCACCAATTTTTGGACGAATGCGCGAGATACGCACATCAATTGAACGGTCTTGGCCGTCATATTCGATACCGCGTAGACGTTCAAAGATATCTTCACGTGACAGGATGCGGCCCGCATTTGAAGCCAGCAGCCACAACAGGTCATATTCTGCACTGGTAAAGTCAACCAGCTCACCATTTAAGGTCACTGAACGACCACCATTGTCGATCACTAGGTCATCAAATTCGATGCGTTGAGCCACTTCATCTTCAGGCACCTTGTCGGTACGACGCAATAAAGCACGAATACGAGCTAATAGGACACGCGGCTGAACCGGTTTAGCGACATAGTCATCTGCACCCATTTCCAGACCTAGGACCTGATCCATATCTTCAGTACGTGCAGTTAGCATTAAAATCGGTTGATGATAATGTGGACGAACTTCACGACAGATGGTCAAACCATCAGCACCGGGCAACATGACATCTAGAACCACCATGTCTGGTTGCTCGGCAATAATACGACGAATAGCACGGTTGCCATCCGGCTCTACCCCAACCTCAAGACCATTACGGATGAGGTATTCTTGTGTTAAACGAGCAAGACGCTCATCATCTTCAACAATTAGAATTTTAGGTAACTTTTCTTCTTGGCTCATGTGTTGCCCCTTTATTTGATGGACGCATGCTACGGACGTATCCTTTTGAAATCCAATAGATACGTTTTTAATATGCTTGCAATATACACACGTTTACATTGTAAACAAGATAGCGTTCACCAAACCAATACATCAAAGTAGCATTTTGTAATATTTTATCGTGCACATTTCACTCGAATGTGCATTTAACTACCGTTTGTCGGCTTATTTGCATCGATTAAAGCTTAATCTGAACAAAATGTGACTAGTTGATTCAGGCCTTTTTAGTTATCCACAATGTTATCTATAAGCACTTTTTGCCAGCTTTGATATGCTATGCCTTGCCGGATAAGGCTTATGCAAGAATCAATAAAAATTGGGATCTTTTTGCAAAAGATTAAGATAAAACTTCAGAAAAATATTTAGCAAAATGTCAATATTGATCTACCCTAAATTTTCCCGTATCTTGTGTTCAATTAATTTTATAACCACTAGGTCTTGTGTTTATTCCTCGAACACTGTGGCACGATTTTTGCCCAGTTCAAACGGTCCATAAACATAAAAATAGATGACAATGGAGCTATGCTAACATGAGCGTAATCACGTCCACTCCGGGTCAACTTCAGGTGATTAAACGCACCGGTGATGTTGCCGCTTTTGATGCAGAAAAAATTTCTGTTGCAATTGGAAAAGCATTTTTGGCAGTAGAAGGCCAGCAAAGTGCAGATTCGAGCCGTATACACGACCGTATCGAACAATTAACGGAAATGGTTCTGAATACATTCAAACGCCGTTTACCATCGGGTGGTACGATCCATATCGAAGAAATTCAGGATCAGGTTGAACTTGCGCTGATGCGTACTGGCGAACAGAAAGTTGCACGTGCCTATGTCATCTACCGTGAACAACGTTCTGAAGCGCGCAAACAGTTAGGTGCCAACCATCACCCTACACTGCAAGTCACTGATGCAGAAGGTAAGTTAAAGCCGCTTGACTTAAGCGAATTGACTGCGACTGTGACTCGTGCTGCTGAAGGCCTTGAAGGGATCGACGTACAGGCGATTGTCGATGAGACCGTAAAAAACCTTTATAATGGTGTAAAAGAGTCTGACATCTCTACCACAATGATGATGGCAACTCGTACCCGTATTGAGCAAGAACCTAACTATACTTATGTGACTGCACGTCTGTTGCGTGATGACCTGGTGGCTACCGGTTTAGAGTTCTTGGGTCTATCCACTGATACTAATGAAGGTGATGCACTTGAAACTTTCCTGAAAAAAGGGATTGAGTTAGAGCTTCTTTCACCTGAATTGTTAAACTTTGACCTGGCTAAGCTGGCTGCAGCGATTCAACCAGAACGTTCAAACCAGTTCACTTACCTAGGTCTGCAAACCCTATTTGACCGTTACTTTATCCACTCAGATGGCGTGCGTTTCGAATTGCCGCAATTGTTCTTCATGCGTGTGTCTATGGGTCTTGCCCTGAACGAAGATAACCGTGAAGACCGTGCAATCGAGTTCTATAACTTATTGTCTAGCTTCGACTACATGGCGTCTACGCCTACCCTGTTCAACTCAGGTACGCTACGTCCACAGTTATCTAGCTGCTACTTAACTACAATTGATGATGATCTGTTTGACATCTATGGCGCGATGCGTGATAACGCAATGCTGTCTAAATGGGCAGGCGGTTTAGGTAATGACTGGACTCCAGTTCGTGCCCTGAACTCTTACATTAAAGGTACAAACGGTAAGTCTCAAGGTGTGGTGCCATTCCTTAAAGTTGCCAACGATACTGCTGTTGCAGTAAATCAGGGTGGTAAACGTAAAGGTGCGGTATGTGCATACCTGGAAACCTGGCATCTGGATATCGAAGAATTCCTTGAGCTGCGTAAGAACACTGGTGATGACCGTCGCCGTACTCACGACATGAACACTGCGAACTGGGTTCCTGACCTGTTCATGCAACGTGTATTTGAAGATGCCGAATGGACTCTGTTCACCCCTTCTGAAACACCTGATCTTCACGATCTGACTGGTGCAGAATTCGCTGAGCGTTATGCTTACTACGAAAGCATTGCCAAAGAAACAAATATGTTGCACAAGAAAATCCGTGCAAAAGATTTGTGGCGCAAAATGTTGTCTATGTTGTTTGAAACAGGTCACCCTTGGATCACATTTAAAGACGTATGTAACCTGCGTTCACCACAACAACACGTAGGTGTGGTTCACTCTTCTAACCTTTGTACAGAAATCACCCTGAACACCAGCAAAGAAGAAATCGCAGTATGTAACTTAGGTTCGATCAACCTGGTACAACACGTCCAAGGCGGCAAGCTGGATCGTGAAAAACTGGCGCGTACAGTGAAAACTGCGGTTCGTATGCTCGATAACGTCATCGACATCAACTACTACGCAGTTCCACAAGCACGTAACTCGAACCTGAAACACCGTCCAGTCGGTATGGGTATCATGGGCTTCCAGGATGCGCTTTACGAAATGGGTATGGCTTACGGTTCTGACGCTGCGGTTGAGTTTGCTGATGAATCAATGGAAGTGATTTCTTACTACGCAATTTCAACTTCAAGTGACCTTGCTGTTGAACGCGGTACGTATGAAACATTCAAAGGCTCATTGTGGGATCAAGGTATTCTGCCAATCGACTCACTTGACCTGGTTGCGAAAACTCGTCCAGAACGCATGTTTGAAGTAGACCGCACACAACGTCTGGACTGGGACACTTTACGTGCCAAAGTTCAAAAAGACGGTATGCGTAATTCGAATGTGATGGCGATTGCTCCGACTGCAACTATTTCGAACATTTGTGGCGTGTCTCAGTCAATCGAGCCTACATTCCAGAACCTGTATGTGAAATCTAACCTGTCTGGTGAATTCACAGTGATCAACCCGTACCTGGTACGTGCGTTGAAAGAACGTGGTCTTTGGGATGCAGTGATGGTCAATGACCTGAAACACTTTGAAGGTTCAGTACAAAAGATTTCTCGTATTCCTGAAGAATTGAAAGCGATCTTTGCGACTGCGTTTGAAGTTGAGCCACGCTGGATCGTAGATGCTGCTTCTCGTCGTCAAAAATGGATCGATCAGGCGCAATCTCTGAACCTGTACATCGCTGGTGCAAACGGTAAGAAACTGGACATCACTTACAAGATGGCTTGGTTACGTGGTCTGAAAACGACTTACTACCTACGTGCCTTAGGTGCAACTTCTGCTGAGAAATCAACCATTAATACTGGTGCATTGAATGCAGTTAAGCCTGCAACTGTTGCGGCTCCTGTAGTTGCAGCACCAGTGGTTGAAGAGAAAAAACCTGAAGCGCCTGTAGAGGAAGAAGGTTTCACTCAAGCAGCGCCAGTGCCACAAGCATGTTCAATTGATAATCCTGATTGTGAGGCTTGTCAGTAATCTGACGGGTTTCTAATCCACCCCGACCCTCCTTTTTCAAAGGAGGGAGATTTCTCGAAGCAAATGGTGGGATGCAAGTCCCCCTTTGCAAAAGGGGGATTTAGGGGGATTCCAAACTAACTGAGAAAAATCAAAGGAGGTGCGGATATAAAGAAAAATTTTAGGCAATAAAAATGGCCTGCCAAAACTGACAGACCATTGGTTTGAAAACCCAAGCTTTCAGAGGAAATACTTCCCTGAATCGCTAGAGTATTCTAGATGTTAAATTTTCGACGACTTAACGCAGAATACTTTAGCAAAGTTTAGGTAAAGAGTCATCCTCTGAAAGCGTCTTTTACAAAAAGGAGATGCTGATGAGAGTTATGTGCTCGTTGGATAAGCCTGTCAGTGTGTGCAACTACACTCGCATCCGATTTAATCGGTTAGAGTATGTTCGCTCACATTGTCGGAGTTATCCGAATCAAGCTCAACTAAGCTTGTGGTAAAAAGATGGGAGGCTGAAAAGCCTCTCGACTTAAATTAAAGGAAAACCTATGCCCCATATGACTCACAACTACATGTTAGGACTTGTGGCATTGATCCTTTCCTTTGCCGTTACCTTTTACGCACCGATTGCTTATTTCTGGTTTAAAGTTCGCCAGCAACAGCGTAAACAAAATAAGTAGTGGGGATTTATCTCTGAACAAATTCAGAGCATTCATCGACAAAACTTAATTTTGTTTACACAAATTGAGCGTATAGTAAGACATCTCAGCACTGCTGGATGTCTAATAAAAGATATAAAGCAACTAGAGAGAATTGATATGTCTATCCTAAGTTGGGACGATTTCGAAGATGATTCGCAAAAACCGGCTGCACCTGAACAGCAGCCTACGCCCGTCGAGCCGAAAAAAACGGCTAATCCGCAGATGGTATCTGATGCAAGCAACACATCGTCGAATGTGGCAGCTGCACAACCCGCTGCAGCCCCTCGAAGCGCAGGATCAAATTCAACCGATTCACTGGCAAGAGCATCTGCTTCCCTAGACCAGCTGGACGTTGCGCCTGGTCTTGAAGAACTTGAGATGGGTGCACAGCGTGTACAAGTTGATGATAAACGTATGATCAACTGCCGTGCTGACTTGAACCAGTTAGTGCCATTCAAATACGAATGGGCTTGGCAGAAATATCTGGATGGTTGTGCGAACCACTGGATGCCTCAAGAAATCAACATGAACCACGACATCGCGTTGTGGAAGTCTGAAAATGGCTTGACCGAAGATGAACGTACCATCGTGATGCGTTCACTGGGCTTCTTCTCTACAGCAGATTCACTGGTTGCAAACAACCTGGTATTGGCGATCTACCGTCACATCACCAACCCTGAATGCCGTCAGTACATCCTGCGTCAGTCATTTGAAGAAGCGATTCATACGCATGCTTACCAGTACTGTATCGAGTCTTTAGGTATGGACGAAGGTGAAGTCTTCAACATGTACCGCGAAGTCCCATCAGTTGCACGTAAAGCGGCTTGGGGCTTGAAATATACACAATCTCTAAGTGATCCTACTTTCAAAACCGGTACACCAGAAAACGACCAGATCTTGCTTCGCAACCTGATCGCATTCTACTGTGTACTTGAAGGTATCTTCTTCTACTGCGGTTTCACCCAAATTCTGTCTATGGGTCGTCGTAACAAGATGAATGGTGTTGCTGAGCAATTCCAGTACATCCTGCGTGATGAATCTATGCACCTGAACTTCGGTATTGATATGATCAACCAGATCAAGATCGAGAACCCACATCTGTGGACTGCTGAATTCCAGCAAGAAGTGATTCAGATGATCCTTGAAGGCACCATGCTTGAAATCGAATATGCACGTGACACGATGCCACGCGGTGTATTGGGCATGAATGCCGGTATGATGGAAGAATACCTGAAATTTATCTGTAACCGTCGCTTGAGCCAGTTAGGCTTGCCTGAACAGTTTACTGGTGTGAACAATCCATTCCAGTGGATGTCAGAAATGATGGATCTACGTAAAGAGAAGAACTTCTTCGAAACTCGCGTAACAGATTATCAAACTGGTGGCGCGTTAAGCTGGTAAGAAATATCACATAATATATAAAGTATTATGATCAAAAAAACCGCCTAAAATGGCGGTTTTTTTATTGGATGAATGCTTAACTTATTTCATCTTTTCAACGATTTGTTCAGCTTTTTTCAGATGTGTCGCTACCGCAGTACGGGTGTGCGTCAACATGCTTTTTAATTCCGCATTTTTCGCATTTGGAATCAATTGTGTATCCAAAGTGTTCAGGGCTTTACGATGTACTTCAACCTGACTCATCATATAGTCTTTATCGGCTGCAGATGGCTTGCTCAGGTCAGTAACAATCTTGTCACTATCGCTTTGCAATGCAGTACTGAGACTGCTTGCTTGAGGAGTTAATTTTAAACGGTCTGCCAGAGCCTGGCCTTTTTTCTCGTTCGCTGTATGTTCGCTAATCATCATTTGCGCATACTTACGTGCGTCATCTGTTTTAAGCTTAGGCAAGGCTGTTTTTGCCTGTTTGATTTCACCGTTATTGACCGTACTTACAACCTTAATCACTTGGCTCTCAGTTAAATTCATTCGGCTGTCATTTGATGCTTTAGAATTTGCTTGAGCAGCAGTTGAAGATTGCTGATTCATTGCCATCGTTTGACCAGCAGTGAATAGCAATACACCACTCATCGCAACGCAGTTAATCATCTTCTTCATTGGAATAGCTTTCATCATGACACCCTTTAATGTTTTATTAATTAAAATTGCCTTTATAAAATAGGTGAATTCACTTAAAAACAGTGTAATGTTTAAGTTGTTTTATGAGATCAATATCTAAGCATTTATTAACTTAAGCAAAGTCTGTTGGGGATTAGTTTCTTATTCAAACTCTACGTAAAAATTCGCAATATATTTATATTGAATAAAATACTAAAATTAATTAAGTTATTGATTTAAATTCTATTTTATAAATTTCAGTATATTTTTAGCCTTATTAAACTTATCTTAGTTTTGCTCCATTAAATCATTCCTTATTATTCAACAAATTAAGAAAATCTAAATTTAACTAAATTATTTGTTATCGGCTAAATCAACTTCTTATTAATCAGAACTTCTAGCTTTAGATAGTGAAAATTTATTACCTAAATATTTTTATAAAAGCTTGATCTCAAAATAAATTTCCTATGCTACTATCGGCCATATATGAATAATATTTATACAAATCCATAATAGCCAGAAGATAAATAGAGAGGGCTTATGAAAGGTTCCATCCTGGATTTTTCTATTCAAGATAATACGGGTTTTATCACAGGGGATGATAACAACCGCTACAGTTTTAGCGGTGCAGACTGGCGTGGACAACGCCCTCCTTCACGCGGTGACCGGGTTGATTTTATTGTTAACTCAACCGGTCAGGCAGCAGATATTTATCTGGCTTTGGGAAACTCGATTCATCTGGGAGAAAGCATTAGCAATCAGATTAATAAATATTCCAATCTGGATCAGGCTGAAGAGAATTACAGCAGTATCGACTGGTTTGTAAAATGTCTAACCAATTATGCAAACTTTTCAGGTCGTGCACGCCGTAAAGAATTTTGGTTCTTTATGCTGTTTTGTGTAATTTTAAGCATTATTAGTGAAGCCATTGATGCAGTTTTAGGCACCAAACCTTTGGTGAATGGCCTGCTAAATTTAGCGCTTCTGCTCCCAAGTCTGGCTGTAGGGGCACGTCGCTTGCATGACATTGGACGCTCTGGATGGTGGCAATTGCTTGTACTGACAGGGATAGGAGCCATTTTACTCATCATCTGGTGGGCAAATGATACCAAAAAAGAAAATAATGAATATGGTGCTCCTGCCAAGTAATGGAACATTACATATCCCGTCTTGATACTGGATATGTTTATAGATTATTTAATTTAATATCAAAGCAATACGTGGGCAATTCATGCTGCAAGATCAGTTATCCAAACTTCCCAATGCAATATGGGTGCGAATTTATAAAGATAAAATGCAACTGATGGACAATGAGGGCACGATTGTGCAAACAATGGTCCCTCCCGTTCCCTATGCGCATGAACGCAGCATCATTGCCGACTTTAATGCTGCCTCAGACACCCTAAAACAGCTGGTATCTACTTCAATTGTTCAAAAACTTTGGGGCTCTACAACGCTGCTGCAAGTTATGGATATGCCTGAAGAGGGTCTGACAGCTCTTGAACAGCGTGCCCTGCTAGAATTAGGTTATGAAAATAGTGCACAAAAGGTGATTCTGTATGATCCCGCAGGTCAGGAAATTACGAAAGCGAGCTTAAGCACCACTTATCCTAAAACCAATCTAAAAATCTTTCTGGTTATCTTAATTGTCGTCATTGCTGCTTCTATCTGGTTTTTAACACTTTAAATGCCCATGTAAAATTAAAAAATCCCGCGTTAAGCGGGATTTTTTAATTGAAGTTCAATGACATCATAAAATTTTATAAATCATCCATTCTGAACCTGCTGATTAGATTGGATTATATTTAATGATGTCATCCAGCTGTAAAGTTGCACTGTCTACATTCTGTAATATCAGCAAATCAGCGCGTGCAAAGGTGGTATTGGTATCGGAACCATCACGATCGATCGTCACGACTGTATCATCTCCACGTTGTTCGAGTGTGATATAGTTCCCCAGATTTGACGCATTTACTGCCTGATCACTTAATAATGCAGATACATCGATGGTGTCACCTTCAACTGCATTGAAGTCAGTCCAGGTATCTGTACCATTGCCGCCAGTTGCATCAGCATTATTTAGTAAATAATAGATCGCTGTATCTGCTCCTGCACCACCTGTCAGGATGTCATCACCTGCACCACCCTGTAACAGGTTATCTGCTGGATCGTCGGCATAGTTAAGAATCTGGTTTACCTGATCAATATTGATCACCAGATTTGCTGAAGCACTTTCCTGATCGGCCTGTCCCGCATTACGCGTTACCGTATATTCAAATACCTCACTCAGTAATGGGCCCTGTCCTACTGCACTATTGTATTCATAACTGAAATTACCATTTTCATAGAGTTTGAGCTCACCATATGTCCCTTCGATAAGGGTAAAGTTACCTCCTTCATCACTTAAATAGAAAGTTACTGGCTGCCCATTAATCTCAGTTAATACGCCACCCGCCCAATTATCCGCTTGTGTGCCGTCGGCTGAAGTTTCCTGAATATTGCCTGTTGCACGGTAGATTTCTCCATTGACTTCGTAGACTTCAGCAGTGGTTCCACCAAATAGCGTTAATGGATTACTTAAGGCTTCTTGAGCGATCAGGTCTATTAAGCCATCAACAGCTGGTAAAACATCATCCAGCCCTAAAGTACTTAGCAATGCATTTAATGATCCGAGCAAGGTATTTAAACCAGTCGTTAGGCCAGTTTCTTCAAGCACGGTATCTAGCAAAATATCGCTAACTAGTGGTTCAACCAGGTTATCGAATAATGCCTGGCCTGCACCATCTACCCCTTCTAAAATTCCATTTAGAAGCGCATCTAATGCTGTACCCAATCCTAAAGTAACCCGAATCCTGCTTAAGCCGATGACTTCATAATTTGAATTGTTGGCTTATTTTTATGGATCAGTTGATATGCACACAAGGACGCGTAAATCCCTCCTAGAAATCCATGAACACTACGTGCTTTG
>NZ_VPEG01000038.1:0-28750 GCF_013417275.1 Acinetobacter sp. YH16038
GACTGTCTGCTAGGGAGAGTTGCCCTGTTTGTTTCCATGCCATAGTCGTGTTTTTTGCTAGGTGATTGATTTTATTGTATTATACCAATTTAATGAACTTTTGTGTGTTTATTCGTGCAAAGGTTTCATGTATATAATTAAAATATCCCATTAGGCTATGGAAGTTAGGTTGACCTATTTTTTTTGCATGACTTGTACTTCTAGTAAAAGTACCATTGCGGCAATATTCTAATGCCATACTTTTAGTGTGGTAATAATAAGCCTTGTTAACGTTAACGGATTTATTAACTACTAATCCAGTAACTTGTTGCCTTTCTCTTTTAGTCCTTACACATAACTTTTGATAGTTAATTTGGAAATTTGTTTTAAGAATTTCTTTTTCTAGGAGTTTTCCTAATTTGTATTCTCGAGTGGTTTGATCATATTCCAAAATTTTAGAATCGATTTGATTTTTATCAAAAGATAGTGTTAGATCATCTGCATAACGACTATAAGTAAAATGAAATTTTTTAGCTAAAAAAGTTATTTTTGAATCTATAATTTGTCCTACAAAGTTAGAAATAATTGGTGAGCATGGACTACCTTGAGGTAAATAGGCGTGAGATGTAGGAGATGCTCTATAGCATGCTATTTGTGCAAGGGTAATAGCTACATCATAATTAAGCCTAAATTGGATGTTTTTGGTAAAAAAACCAACAATTCTTGAAAATGTAATTGAAGTAAAGAAATCTTTAAGGTCAATATTTAATACAATATTCTTATTAATATGTTGTTTTGCATTCTCTACGATACCGAAATTTTGTGTATTTGAATCTGGAATAAAAGCATAACAGCAGGAAGGATTATTTTGATTTATTTCTAAATATATATTGGTTAGTAAGGTCGCTAATCTCTGCTGCAAAATTTTTAATCTATTCGAAGGAATTAAAATTTGTCTGCCTATAGGACTATTTTTCTTCGGAATAGTTACCATTCTATATTTAGTGTGAATTGGCGCAGAGTAAAGAACGTAGCAAAAACCTTTGTAACTATATCCTAGTAGCTTAGCTAAGTCCCTAGAAGTCTGGCATTGTTTTAAAGCATTCAGCTGTTTTGACATAAGTTAAGTTTAAATAATATTGAGGGGCGCTAGCGATAACTCTTATGGCAACCCTGAAGGGATATTAGAAGTGCAAGGAGCACAACGTTCAAAGGATTCAGCTGGAAATGCTGACATTAGAAACCAAACTATGATGCATAGTTCAAATTCTAATCGCTAGCACCTTAATTGTATTTATATCATTATTTTTACAATAAAAAAATCCCCACCGAAGCGAGGATTTTTTGATCGAAGTATTTAAGAATTAAACACGTTCGATAATGGTCGCGATACCTTGACCCAGACCGATACACATGGTTGCAAGACCAATTTGAGTATCTTGCTGTTCCATGATGTTCAGTAGGGAAGTGGTAATACGCGCACCAGAACAGCCCAACGGGTGACCCAATGCAATCGCACCACCGCTCAAGTTCACAATGTCCTGTTTCTCGTATAGACCTAAGCCTTTAAGAACAGACAGGCCTTGTGCAGCAAACGCTTCGTTTAACTCAACAGTTTGCATGTCTTCAATGGTCAGACCAGCACGTTTCAATGCTTTTTGAGTTGCTGGAACAGGACCATAACCCATGATTGCAGCATCACAACCTGCAACCGCCATAGAGCGGATCACAGCACGTGGTTTCAAACCAAGCGCTTGAGCACGTTCAGCAGACATTAACAGCATTGCAGATGCACCATCAGACAATGCTGAAGATGTTGCAGCAGTCACTGTACCGCCTTTAGGATCAAAGACTGGACGTAAAGCACGGAAAGTTTCGATGTTGGCATCCGGACGGATCACTTCATCGATATCGCACAGAATTTTATAACCGTCAGCATTATGACCTTCGATGCCTACGATCTCGTTCTGGAACAGACCATTTTCAGTTGCAGCCCAGGCACGGCGGTGAGATTCAACACCAAACGCATCCTGTTCTTCACGAGTAATACCGTTCATGCGACCCAGCATTTCAGCAGTCAGGCCCATCATGTTAGACGCTTTAGCATAGTGTTTAGATGCAGCAGGGTTCAGGTCGATGCCGTGCATCATACCTACATGGCCCATGTGCTCTACACCACCGATGATGAAAATATCACCCTGGTTAGTCGCGATCTGTGCAGCCGCAGTGTGGATTGCCTGCATAGAAGAACCACACAGACGGTTAACTGTTTGACCTGCAACAGTCTTAGGAAGATCAGCCAACAATGCGATGTTACGCGCAATGTTCATCCCTTGTTCCAGAGTCTGGTTCACACAGCCCCAGATCACATCTTCAACTTCATTCGGGTCGAATTCATTACGAACCATCAACGCACGGATAAGTTCAGCTGACATGCTGTCGGCACGTACATTGCGGAACATACCGTTTTTCGATTTGCCCATGGCAGTACGTACGCCATCAACAATCACAACGTCACGTGGATTTAAAGTAGCCATTCACGTCACTCCTTAACCGTAGAATTTTTTGTTGTTAGCAGCCATGTCGCGCAATGATTGCGGCGCTTCATAAGCCTTACCTAAGTGCGCGTATTTGTCGCAAAGTGCAACATACTCAGCTACACCAGTTTGGTCGATATAACGGCATGGACCACCACGGAATGGAGGGAAGCCTACACCCATGATCATCGCCATATCTGCTTCAGCCGGAGTTGCAACAATGTTGTCTTCCAGGCAACGAACAGTTTCGTTACAGAAAGCCAGCATCATACGGTCAATGATCTCTTGAGGATCAAATTCACGTTTTTCAGCAGTTGCAACAGATGCCACAAGCTCGTATGCAGTTGGATCAACCACTTTGGCTTTTTTGCCTTTACGGTCAAGTTCGTATTTGTAGAAACCAACGTCATTCTTTTGACCCAGACGGTTGTTTTCGTACATCACCTGGATTGAACCTTTGAAATCAGGTTTCATACGATCCGGGAAGCCTTCAGCCATCACTTCTGCACCGTGAACGCCAGTATCGATACCAACCACGTCCATCAGGTAAGCAGGACCCATAGGCCAGCCGAATTTTTCCATCACTTTGTCAATTTGCTGGAAGTCAGCACCATCTTTCAGTAACAGGTCAAATGCACCGAAGTAAGGGAACAGTACGCGGTTTACCAGGAAGCCCGGGCAGTCATTGACCACGATTGGTGTTTTACCCATTTTCTGAGCAAGAACAACAGTCGTTGCAATCGCTTCAGCAGAAGTCTTCTCACCACGAATCACTTCTACCAATGGCATCATGTGTACCGGGTTAAAGAAGTGCATACCCACGAAGTTCTCTGGACGTTCCAGATTTTCAGCCAGACGCGTGATTGAAATCGTAGAGGTGTTTGACGCAATGATCGTGTTTTCACGTACTTTAGATTCAGTTTCTTTCAGTACGATGCCTTTCACTTTCGGGTTTTCAGTTACTGCTTCGATCACGATGTCGACTTCTTTAAACTCGTCATAGCTTAAAGTAGGACGGATGCGAGCAAGGGTTTCACCCATTTGCGCTGGCTTCATCTTCTTGCGTTCAACCTGCTTGGTCAGCAGTTTGTTTGCTTCAGACATACCCAGTGCAAGTTGCTGGTTACCGATGTCTTTCATGATGATTGGAGTGCCTTTGCTTGCCGCCTGGTAAGCAATACCACCACCCATGATCCCTGCGCCTAGAACGGCAGCCTGGTTCACTGGATGTGCACCTTGTTCATATTTCTTAGAAGTTTTCTTCACAACCTGGTCGTTCAGGAACAGACCGATTAACGCACCTGCTTGTGGAGTTACCGCAGCTTTCGCAAAGCCTTGAGCTTCAACTTTTAACGCTTCATCGCGGTGTAAGCTTGCACCTGCCTGAAGAGAATCAAGCAATAGTTTTGGCGCTGGGTATTGAGCAGGGTTTGCTTTTGCAAGAACCGCACCTTTCGCCGTATTGAACGCCATCATTTGCTCAAGCATGTTCAGCTTGATTGGATCCAGTTTTTCCTGGCGTTTTGTTTGCCAGTCTAAACGACCGTGAATTGCCTGTTTCAACAGGTCAATCGCAGCATCTTTCAGTTTGTCTGCAGCCACAACCGCATCAACAGCACCATCTTTCAGTGCAGCAGCCGGTTTTTTCGGAGTAGCCATGGCCATCCATTCAACTGCATTGTCGATACCGATCAGACGGCTTAAACGAACCGTACCACCGAAACCAGGGAAGATACCAAGTTTGATTTCAGGCAGGCCGACTTGCGCCTGTTCTGACATCACACGGTAGTCACAGACTAAGCACATCTCGAAACCGCCACCTAGTGCCATACCGTTAATCGCGGCAACTTTAGGAATGTCCAGGTCTTCGAAGCTGTTAAAAATTTCATGAACTGGTAGTGCCCAGTCAACAATTGCCTGTTCGCCTTGAGCAAAGTTATCGCCGAATTCAGTAATGTCAGCACCTACAATAAATGTAGACTTGCCTGAAGTCACGATTAAACCCTGAATGTCAGCAGCGGAAACTGCGTCAATCGCAGCCTTGAAATCTTCAATCGTTGCACGGTTGAATTTGTTAACCGACTCACCTTGTAAGTCAAAGCGGAATTCTGCAATTCCGTC
Organism: Acinetobacter sp. YH16038; assembly: GCF_013417275.1. Taxonomy (NCBI): domain Bacteria; kingdom Pseudomonadati; phylum Pseudomonadota; class Gammaproteobacteria; order Moraxellales; family Moraxellaceae; genus Acinetobacter; species Acinetobacter sp. YH16038. The sequence goes on from NZ_VPEG01000038.1 coordinate 4,638, forward strand.
CTCAAGCATTTGGACGGTAATGGCATTGCCAGCGTGGATCATGCCCTGATCTCCTTTATTTTGGAGGACTTCTAAGTTGATGTTGTGAAGCAAGCGCGCATTTCCCGCGCACTTTTTTACTTCGCTAATCTTACGATAACTATATCCAAAAAGAACAACACAAGTTGTATCAAGCCGTGACGCAAGGGTCATCAATTTTCATCGCTCAATCAAGGTGTTGTCATGTCCGGAATACAGTGAACCGTTATCGCAGTGTAATGAAGTTATTGTTTCAATTTCACTTTTTTATTGCTATCGCGCTGTTTTTATAACGTAAATTGACCAGATAGGGAATGTTTGCTGTGTGGTGTTTTGGTCAAAATAGTCAATTGAGATTCAAATTATTCGATACGGATGTAAGAAAATGTATGCAACGCTGTGTTCTACAAGCGGGTAGGGAGAGCAAAAGCAGCTTTGTTATAATGCGGCCCAGATGTGACTTTTTTATTTTTCCCCGTTCTTTTTTAGGGCTAGGATTTTTTGGGTATTGATATGCTTAAGTGGATTATTTTGGCCATCTTTGTCATCTCAGCGTTATATATTCAGCGACGTGGCACAGTTCGGCATTCTTTTTATCGCCAGTTTTTTGACCATTCGACCCTGTTTGCACCGATCAATTTTCTGATGTACGCCTTTTCACGCGTACCGAATCAGCCTTATATCGATACGCAGCATTTTAAAGACCTAAAAGTGCTGGATGAAAACTGGGAAATGATTCGTGACGAAGCACAGGCACTCTATCAGAAAGGCGGGATCAAGGCTTCGGGCAAATATGATGACCTGGGGTTTAACTCATTTTTTAAGACTGGCTGGAAACGCTTCTATTTAAAATGGTATGACTCGGCGCATCCCTCTGCAGCAGAACTCTGCCCAAAAACTACCGCCTTGCTCAAAACTTTGCCTACCATTAAAGCGGCCATGTTTACCGAGCTGGCACCCGATAGCCGTTTGGTCCGTCATCGTGACCCTTATGCCGGTTCATTGCGTTATCACTTGGGCTTAATGACCCCGAATGATGACCGCTGCTTTATCGATGTCGATGGTCAGCGTTATTCCTGGCGCGACGGCGAGAGCGTGGTATTTGATGAAACCTATATTCATTATGCCGAAAACAAGACTGACCAGAACCGGATCATTTTCTTTGCTGATGTCGAGCGACCTTTAAAAACCCGCTGGATGGAACGCTTCAATCACTGGTTTGGTAAAAAAGTGATGACAGCAGCCAGTTCACCGAATGAGGTTGGGGATCAGACTGGTAGCTTAAACAAAGTCTTTGGTTATGTCTATCAACTCCGGGTAAAAGCCAAAGCTTTAAAAGCACAGAACCGCCAGCTGTACTATTTCCTGAAATGGTTCCTGATGCTGGGTATTTTCTTCCTGATCTTTATTCGTCCTTATCTGTTTGCCTAAGCTGCAACATAAAAAATAAAGCGCCCACATGGGCGTTTTTTATTACTTGCAGAGATTCACCACATCATTCTGATTTTGTGTAAGATAAAACAAAATAGGGGGAAGATGATGCGTGTATTTCGTTCCAAAAAAGACTGGTGGCTGCTGGCATTTTTGATCTGTATGAGCGGTTTGTTATTGCAATTATTACTGACCATGCAGGCCAAAGGGACGATGGCTCAATATCCGGTGCATACCGCAGTCTATATACTTACAATCCTCTTGGTCTGGTGGCCGGTTTGGAGTACCCGTTATATCGTGCAGGATGGGCAGTTGATTATCAAAAGCTTGTGGCTGACCTGGCAAATTCCGCTTGGTTCGATTCAGAATATCCAGCCTACAGATCACTCAGAAATTGCACCTGCTTTGTCTTTCAAGCGTTTAAAAGTTAGCTATATGCTGGCAGATCAACAAAAGTATGTCCTGATTTCACCTAAAGACCCGGATGCATTGATTCAGGCGATTCAAGCACATCAAACAGTTTAATTGGAATCGGAGGCTTGAGGCTGAACTAGCAATTGACCATTAATGCAGTCCAGATGGAGTTGCAGTTGTTCTGGATGGTTCAGGAAATAGATCGCTAAGATCGGTTCCAGTTCAGTCCGTATTTTTCGGCCCAGATGACGGGCGCCATAACGGATGTCATGACCCTGATAAAAATGGGCCTTGGCTGCATCAGTGAGGTGAATCTGTCGTTTCTGATGTTGCAGACGTTGATTTAATTTATCCAGCTCAATCTCAACCAGTCGTGGCAGGGCATCATTTTGGACAGCCTGATAGTGCAAGGTACGGTCAATCCGGTTTAAAAATTCAGGATCGAACTTGCGCTGCATGACTTTTTCAATAATCTGCTGGGTCGGTACTTTTTTCAGACATAGTTGCTGCATTTTTTGCGGCAGATAGCTGAGCTTTTCCAGATATTGTTGCGCGGCTTGTGCACCGACATTACTGGTCATAAAAATCATGCAATTACGAAAATCGATGGTTTTGGTACCAGCAGTCAACGTCAGTCGACCAGTATCCAGTACATTCATCAGACCACGAATCACTTCAGTACTGGCTTTTTCCAGTTCATCAAACAGCATGATGCCGGGACGGGTATGGTTTCCGGCAATAGCGGTTTCATCAAACAGGCTATGGCCTTCTTTAGAGCCCACATAACCCGGAGGCGCGCCAGTCAGGGCAGCTGCATAATGTTCCTGCGCCAAAGTATTCATATCAATCCGGCAGAAAGCATCAGGACGGCCATAAATTGCTTCGGCAATCAGACGCACGGTCTCGGTTTTGCCGACACCGGTCGGGCCAAGCATTAAGGTAACCGAAAGCGGACGTTCAGGACTGGAAAAGTCAGCCTTGACCACATGCAGCATTTTTTCAATTTCATTTAAGGCGGCATCCTGACCGATGATCCGTTCCCGTAGCAACTGCATCACAGCCAGAGGTTCAAAATGAAAACGCGGTTTCCCAATTAAACGGTCACGCTCAGACTGGCTATGGCTAGAAGTGGCAGGTTGCACAACATGAATACCGGATTGGGAACTTGTCATCTTGGATCATCTCGAGATTGAACCTGTCGAGCATAGCAAAGTTAGTTCAGGCGACTTATAGCTTTTAGCAATCAGACCATATTGGGTTGCTTATAAATACGGCGGTCTGGGCATAACCTGTTTCACTTTCGATGACAGTTCGGGTGAATTTTGTGTCATCGCTTGAAAATGACACATTAAACATCACATATATCTGCATATTGCAGGTGAAAAATAGGTTTTAGGTGAACGAGAACGCACGCCCTCATATTGAAAAAATCTTGGCCAATATGACCACCTTACCCGGGGTCTACCGGATGTATGGCAAAGATGGCGAACTCTTATATGTGGGAAAAGCCAAGAACCTGAAAAATCGGGTATCTAGTTATTTTGTCAAAACCCTTGATCATCCCAAGACTCAAGCTTTGGTGGCACGGATTTATGACATTCAGACCTTGGTGGTGCGTTCAGAAACTGAAGCTTTATTGCTAGAGCAAAACCTGATCAAGCTGCATCGTCCACCGTATAACATCATGCTGCGTGATGACAAATCCTATGTTTATATTTTTGTCTCTGCAGACAAGCCCTATCCGCGGATTGCCAGCGGTCGTGGCAAGGGCAAACATCAGGTCGGCAAGTTCTTTGGACCTTATCCGAGTGCTTACAATGCCCGCGATACTTTGGTTATTCTGCAAAAATTATTCAATGTACGTTCCTGTGAGAATGGTTTCTTTGCCAATCGTACTCGACCTTGTTTGCAATATCAGATCAAGCGCTGTTCCGGCCCTTGTGTCGGCCTGATTTCACCTGAGGATTATCAGGAAGATGTCAATAATTCGATTCGCTTCCTGCAAGGCGATACCAAAGAGCTGAATCAGGAACTGATTGCCAAGATGGAAGCAGCCGCAGAAAATCTGGAATTTGAAAAGGCGGTATTTTATCGTGACCGGATGGCATTACTGCGTGATGTACAGGCCCAGCAGGCGATTTATAAAGTCAAAGGTGAGGCAGATATTCTGGCGATTGCCTACCAGGCAGGAGTAACTTGTGTGCAGATCATGCATGTGCGTAATGGCAAGATGCTCGGCGGTAAAGGCTATTTTCCGGATATGCTGAGTGACGATCTGGGACAAATGCTCTCGGATTTTATTGCCAACTTCTACTTCCAGGTTGCCGATGAAATTCCTTCTGAACTGATCGTAAATATTGAAATGCCAGATCGGAAGGAGCTGGAAGCCGCACTTTCTCAACATTTTGACAAGAAAATTCAGATCAAATCCAAAGTTCGGGAAACCCGTGCCGAATGGCTGGAACTTGCACAGATGAATGTGCAACATGCCATTCAGGGCAAGCTGGCCAATCACTTTGAGCTGAATGAACGTTTCCATCAGTTAGAGGAGGTCGTAGGACGGCCGGTAGATCGGATTGAGTGTTTCGATATCTCGCATACCATGGGTGAAGATACGGTTGCTTCTTGCGTAGTCTTTGATAGTGGAGGCGCGCGCAAACGCGATTATCGCCAGTTTTCTATCAATGATATTCAGGCGGGTGATGACTATGCCGCGATGCGTCAGGCCTTAACCCGTCGTTATAAAAAAGCCATGCTGCCAGATTTGCTGCTGATTGACGGTGGTAAAGGGCAATTGCATATGGCGATGGAAGTCATGCAGGAACTTGGGCTGGATGCCTTTATGGTCGGTGTGTCTAAAGGCGAAGGGCGTAAGCCGGGTCTGGAAACCCTGCATTTTACCGATGGCAGCAAGATCCAGCTTCCAGAAGATCATAAGGCCCTGCATCTGATCCAGCAGGTACGTGACGAAGCCCACCGTTTTGCCATTACCCGACATCGGGCCAAACGCGATAAAAAACGGGGTTCATCGGTACTGGAGGTAATTCCGGGACTGGGGCCGAAGCGCCGTCGTGATTTATTGACCCATTTTGGTGGGATTCAGGGTGTGCTTAAAGCTTCAGAAAAAGACCTGCAACTGGTGCCAGGTCTGGGTTCTGTGATGGCCCGGATGATTTATAAAGTTCTGCATGAGTAATTGTTTTATATCAATTACAAGTGCAAAAATGCACATTGACCTTCGAGTCAAAGGTCATTTCTATTCATAGATTTTTCCAGCAATATATCGGTTCATCAGACAAAGTTGAAGGATCGATATGTCGTTGCAAGCACTGTACGCACAAATTGCGCAGCAAGAATGGATTGAAATGCCGCCAGGCTGGGGACAAGGAAGAACCATCTACGGTGGACTTGCAGCTGCAGTCATGATGCAAAAAGCCGTGGTAATAATCAATGATCCTACTAAACGTTTGCTGAGTACCAGTGTGACTTTTGTTGGCCCGGTACAGGAAGGCAAAGCACGCCTAACTGCGGAAATTCTGCGTGAAGGCAAATCGGTCACTACCATCGAAGTGCGTCTATGGCAGGATGAGGCTGTTCAGAGCATTCTGATTGCCAGTTTCGGCGTAGCGCGCGATTCTAGCATTCAGGTACATCAGGAAATCCAGGCTCCGGATTATGCTCCTCCTGAAACCCTGTTCCAGATTCCTGCACAGTTCAAGCTTCCAAAGTGTTTTGATCATTTTGAACTCAGATGGGCGGATTTGAATCTGCCGTGCAGTTCAAGTGTACGTCCTGATTTTGAAGGCTGGTGCCGCTTCCATCCAGATCAACATTCTGACCGTGAATTTCAGTTAGCTGACCTGATGGCCATTTTTGACATCTGGCCACCTGGGGTGTTACCGATGTTTCAGACACTGGCCCCAGCGAGCAGCCTGACCTGGACTGTAACCTATGTGCATCCAGTGCAGCATCAGCTACATGATTGGTTTAAATATAAAGTGATTACCGACCATGCGGCTGACGGTTATTCAACAGAACATGCCTATCTGTGGGATGTAGAAAATCGGCTGATTGCGATGGCCAGACAGACAGTGACGGTGTTTGCCTAGTGACACTTCAAGTCAATTCGTATAAAGTGAAGCGTATTAATGATGGATTAAACCTCGAAAAAAGTGTGCATTTTCATCGTACATGAGGGGAACAATTGGCGGTGTCTATGACTACAGGTCGTATCCTGAATATTCCAAATATCTTGACCTTGGCTCGTATTATCCTGATTCCGGTTTTTTTATTGGTCGCATATTGGCCACCGGCAATGGGATTTAATGAAACCAGTCCTGATGTGACGCGGCATATTATCTTAACGACAATTTTTGTAGTGGCTGCAGTCACTGACTGGTTTGATGGTTATCTGGCGCGTACTCTGAATCAGACGTCTGCTTTTGGTCGTTTTTTGGATCCAGTTGCAGACAAGTTGATGGTCGCTGCTGCGCTTATTGTCTTAGTGCAATGGCAACCTTCGATCTCGATGGCTTTTGCAGCGATTGTGATTATTTCACGGGAAATTACAGTTTCAGCTTTACGTGAATGGATGGCTGAACTCGGTGCGCGTACCAGTGTGGCGGTGTCGACAGTGGGTAAATACAAAACCGCGTTCCAGATGATCGCAATTACGGTTTTCCTGCTGAACTGGCCACCGCTAGAAATGCTGGCTTATGCTTTGCTATATACAGCTGTGGTACTGACCTTATGGTCAATGTTTATTTATCTAAAAGCAGCCTGGCCATATCTGAAACAGCCTTAATCAATAAAAGCTCCTTAAAGGGGCTTTTTTTTATAGCTGAAATAGGAAATATAAAAATAGCAGGCAAAAAAATACCCAGCCTTTGGGGGAAGAACTGGGATGAAATCGGGGGTATTTCTCAGTTATTATTATAGTTATTCAAAGATATCTCATCTTCTTGCTGGTCATTATAGGGAGCACCTTCCACAAAATCATGTGGTTTCTTGTAGCTGAATGTTGTGTTTTGTGAGAGCAATGTATACAGAATTTACAATTGATTATTTTGATACAAATCTGATTGCTTTTCAGTAAGATAATGGCTGCTTAAATTTAAAAAACACGGTAGGAAAATGACAGGTTTTGAGCCTGTTTTTTAGGTCAATAATTTTCGATTTCATGAAAGTTAAAATAGTTTTTAGAGTGCTTTTAAGAGAAATAGAGTATCTATAGAAAAAGAATATCCGAGGAGTCTCTTGTCAGGTATTTAACTCATGATCTGATGAAGAAGTAATTTTCAAATTAAAAAGGGAATTCTTTTTATAGGTTACTTTTTTATAGCATTCGAAGTGATACCTTTCGCTTAATTTACGTAAGAGAAAAGCTTGAGCTTAGATAAAAAAATTTCCATGTAAGGAGTTTTTTTATTCTATGAACTTATAGCTGCTTGTCTTGTGTAAAAAACAAAAAGAGTAGGGCTTTAAACTAAAAGGGGAATCTTTCATAGATTTCCTTTTTGACAAGTAAAATTATGCGCTTGTCTTGCTTAGTTAAAACGCAGTTTAGCTCTTGCAGTATTCATAAAAAAAAGAGCCTTGTCAGGCTCCTTTTTGACATTTGAAACTACGCGCTTCGCTTGTCTTGAGTAATTTTTAGAGCAGTACATAAAAAAGAATCTCCCATAACGGAGATTCTTTTTAAAGCCTACGCGCAGCATAGCTGCTTGTCTTGCGGCGTGGCGGAGCAGTGCTTTTGATATAAGAAAAGCCCCGTTTATGGAGCTTTTCAAATGTTGACCTACGCGCACCTTCGGTGCTTGTCTTGAAGAAAAATAAGGCAGCGCCTTATTTTTCTTCAGGCTTTAGACCTTCAGCTTTTTCCAATGATTCATCATTGTTAAAGAACTTCTCGCGTTGCTCTTCAAGGAACTTTTTCGCATCCGGTTCAAACACGTTTAAACGCTTTTCATTGATCAGCGTGGTCTGGTGTTTCAGCCATTCTTGCCAAGCCTGTTTAGATATCGTATCAAACAGTTCCTGACCCTTTGCACCCGGGAATGGTGCAAAGTCTAAACCTTCCATTTCTTGTTGATACTTACGGCAAAAAACTTGTCGAGACATATCAATACTCCAATTTAAAGCGAAAGCAATTAAGCGTAAAGTTTCTCTAGGCGAGCATGCGCACGTTCGATCGCAGCTTCAACCTGTGCAGGTGCAGTACCACCGATGTGATTACGTGCATTCACAGATGCTTCTAAGGTCAGGGCTTTTTCGAATACATCTGCCTGAATCAGATCAGAGAACTGTTGCAGTTGCTCAAGTGTCAGTTCAGACAGGTCTTTACCTTCCTGTACACCCAGAGCTACCGCTTTACCCACAATTTCGTGTGCATCACGGAATGCTACGCCATTTTTTACCAGATAATCTGCCAGGTCAGTGGCCGTTGAGAAGCCACGAAGTGCTGCTTCACGCATGATTTCAATATTTGGTACTAGAGCAGGAATCATGTCAGCAAATGCCATTAATGAACCACGAACCGTATCGATCGCATCAAATAATGGTTCTTTGTCTTCCTGGTTATCTTTGTTGTAAGCAAGCGGTTGACCTTTCATTAGGGTCAACAAGCTCATCAGATCACCATATACACGGCCGGTTTTACCACGGATCAGTTCAGGTACATCTGGGTTTTTCTTCTGTGGCATGATCGAAGAACCAGTACAGAAACGGTCTGGAATATTTACGAACTTGAACTGAGCCGATGTCCATAGGATCATTTCTTCAGACATACGTGACAGGTGCATCATAATTAAAGATGCCGCAGCATTAAATTCGATACCGAAATCACGGTCAGAAACGGCATCTAAAGAGTTTTCAGCTACAGCTTCAAAACCTAGAAGCTCAGCGGTATAAGCACGGTCAATCGGGTAAGTCGTACCTGCTAGAGCAGCAGAACCGAGTGGCATACGGTTAACACGTTTACGGCAATCAATCAGACGCTCAGAGTCACGTATCAGCATTTCAAACCAAGCCATCAAGTGATGACCAAAAGTCACTGGCTGTGCAGTTTGCAGATGGGTAAAACCCGGCATGATGGTATTGGTATTTTTCGCTGCCAGACCCAGGATGCCTTTTTGCAATTTTTTCAGTAATTCCAGGATGGCATCGATTTCATCACGTACATACAGACGGATATCGGTTGCCACCTGGTCATTACGGCTACGGCCCGTATGTAATTTTTTACCGGTGATGCCGATACGCTGAGTCAGGCGCGACTCAATGTTCATATGCACATCTTCAAGGTCAATGCGCCATTCGAAGTTACCTGCTTCAATATCTGCTTTAATGGCAGTCAGACCTTCGATAATGTCATCACGTTCCTGTTCGGTCAGTACGCCAACTTTTGCCAGCATGGTTGCATGTGCAATCGAGCCTGCAATGTCTTGTTTATAAAAACGTTGGTCAAATTGAACAGATGCTGTAAATTCAGCAACAAAAGCATCAGTCGCTTCAGAGAAACGACCGCCCCACATACCCGAAGTCTGGGCTTGTGATGGATTTGAGGAATTAGAAGATGTGGTCATGTCGGCTCAATCAGATTAAAAGCAGTAGAACGAAAAAGAGTATAACAAATTCAAAGCCCGTTGCCGAAGTCCAAGTCGATCAATCTTTTACATCTCCGACCGGATCAGTGCAAAGCTCTTATTTTTTTAGCCAGATCGGCAAGCTGCACTATTTGCTGGAAATGTTTATTGGCGGCAATGTGCTGGCCATGGTCTTAGCCTTGGCAAAAGCACAGTCCTGGCAGGCGCTTAATCTGGCAGATCTACTTCAATATATGCTGTATATCAACTGGGTATTGTTATGTTTTGCAGCGTTAGTCGAGATTTTTCATCAGCACTTTCAACGTATGGGGATTAAGCTGGCATTAATCTGCGGATTTTTGCTATTACAGGCGATTGTTTTGGTAACTACGACCAGTCTGAATGTGCTGACTTATTTTGGCAGCAATTTGAATTTTCAGGGACTGAGTCTGGCAGTCGCACTGGATCAGGTCGGCCTACATCTGAGTTTTGGTATCCTGTTAGGCATGTTCTGTTTTCGCTATCTGTATTTGCGTGAACAATGGGCGCAGCAGCAGCACAGTGAATTACATGCACGGATTCAGGCCATGCAGGCCAGGATTCATCCGCATTTTCTGTTTAATAGTCTCAATAGCGTGATTAGCCTGATCAGTATTGACCCGGACAAAGCCGAACAAATGTTGCTGAATTTGTCCCGTCTTTTTCGGGCCAGTTTTCAGGAATTGAAACTGGTCAAGTTGCAGGAAGAAATTGAACTCTGCCAGCGCTATTTGGAGATTGAACAGATTCGTCTGGGAGAGCGTTTGCAGGTCGAATGGAAATTAGAAAACAAAGACTTATACTCACAAGTCCAAATTCCATTATTGACTTTACAACCCCTAGTGGAAAATAGTATTTTCCATGGAGTTGAAAAAATTTTGACAAAGAGTACCATAAGCATATTGATTGAAATCTTGCAAAATCAAATTAATATCATCATAACAAACCCCTATACGCAGGATAATAAAACATTAAAAAAGGGACATGGTATTGCAATTGAAAATGTCAGACAGCGTCTGGAAGCTTATTACGGACCTACGATGACGTTTCAAACTTTCGCCGGTGGAGGGGTGTTTACCACGGTTGTGCAATATCGCTATAAATAAAAAGAAATCAAGGAAATCACAGTTAACTTATAATCAAATGAATAATGTTGACTGGATTAAGGAGGAGAAATGGACGTCCTGATTTGTGACGATGAGCCTTTGGCTGTCGAGCGACTATCACGTTTAGTCTCTCAACTGGGGCATGATGTGGTTGCAACAGCTACGCATGGTCGTCAAGCAATTGATCTGGCTCACCAGCATGAACCTGATGTCATCTTATTAGATATTCAAATGCCTGAAATGGATGGTTTGACCTGTGCGCAGCATTTGCGTCAGCTCGACCCGATGCCGGCTATTGTCTTTTGTACGGCCTATGACCAACACGCGCTGGATGCATTCAAGTCTAATGCAGACGGCTACCTGCTTAAACCGGTGATGCAACAGGAATTGGCACAGGTTTTAGAGCATCTAATTAAACTTACCCAAGCTCAAATGAGCCAACTAAAACAAAAAGAAAATATGGAAGAAATCAATATCAGCCGCCATCAAATTGCGGCAAAGACCTATCGCGGGGTCGAATTGGTGCCAGTTGAAAATATCTATTATTTTCTGGCGGATCAAAAATATGTGACCGTACGCCATAAAAACGGCAGTGTCCTGATTGATGAAACCCTGAAGGAGTTGGAACAGGAGTTTGGACATCAGTTCATCAGGATTCACCGTAATGCACTGGTTTCGGTTCACTATCTGGAAGGCTTGGAAGTGGTGAGTTCCGGCCAGTATCAGGTGCGTTGTCGTGAACTGGAAGAGCGTCTGGCGGTCAGCCGGCGTCATTTGCCATTCTTGCGGGAACGGATTCAGAAACTCTAAACGGATCAATGAGTTCGTCTGGACCAGTATTGAAACTTGTATAAATTCGCTTGCATTTTCAAGTGAGCAGGTTAAGTTTAGACTATTGTTCTCATTGACTGTTTATTGAAATTTATGAAGACCCTAAAAATTGCTACTCGACAAAGTCCACTTGCGCTCTGGCAGGCGGAACATATCCGTGCACGCTTACAGGACCTGCATGCTGGACTTCAGGTCGAGTTAGTCACTTTTGTTACACAGGGTGATAAAATTCTTGATACGCCATTGGCTAAAATTGGCGGTAAGGGCTTATTTGTAAAAGAATTAGAAGCAGCCTTACTAGATGGTCGTGCTGATCTGGCAGTCCATTCAATGAAAGATGTGCCAATGGCTTTGCCTGAAGGCTTATCTTTGGCAGTCATTTGTGAACGTGAAGATCCACTGGATGCTTTTGTCTCAAATACTTATGCCAGTTTTGACGAATTGCCTCAAGGTGCCAAAGTTGGAACTTCCAGCTTGCGCCGTAAAACCCAGATTTTAAAACAGCGTCCGGACCTTGAGATTATCGATTTACGCGGTAATGTTGGTACACGCTTATCCAAACTGGATGCAGGTCAGTATGATGCAATCATCCTGGCCAGTGCCGGTTTAAAACGCTTGGGCCTTGCAGATCGTATTCGTCATAGTATTGTGCCTGAAGTAAGTTTACCCGCAGTAGGACAGGGTGCACTGGGCCTGGAATGCCGGAGTGGAGATCAAGCGGTATTAGATTTAATCCAGCCTCTGTTACATGTAGAAACTGATGCCTGTGTCCGTGCCGAACGTGCCTTTAATGCCTATCTGGAAGGTGGCTGTCAGGTGCCAATCGCAGGCTATGCCACTTTAAATGAAGGTGTCATTTCGATTGAAGGCCGGGTCGGTAGCGTAGATGGCGCAACTTTGCTACGCGCACAGCAAAGTGGAACCATGGCAGATGCAGAGCAATTGGGCGTGCAGCTGGCCAAAGATCTACTAGATCAGGGCGCAGGCGAGTTACTGAAAGCCCTTTATTCAAAATAATGTTGTTCATTAATACCCGTCCGAGTGATCGTGCTGCAAATTTAACGCAAGCCCTACAGACAGCGCAGATTCCGGTGATAGAGTTGCCCTTGCTAGAACTGGTACAGCAGCCTTATACGGATGAGCTGGCCAGTTTATTTAGACAACTACCCCAAGCAAAACTGATTGTCGTCGTGAGTCCGACCGCTGCCCAGATGGGCATGCAATATTTGCAGCAGGCAGGTCTATCATTGCATGATCTTGGAAGTGTCCAGTGGGTCGCTGTAGGTAAAGCTACCGAGCAGGCTTTAGCAAGCTACGGTATCCAGAGTTATGTGCCTGATGTGGAGACTTCGGAAGGGATGCTGCAATTGCCTGTGCTACAGCAGTTAGCTACCGGATCAACTGTCGCCTTTTGGCGAGGTGAAGGTGGGCGTCAGTTTATGATGCAGCATTTAAAGGATCAGCAAATTCATATATTGAATTTCATTTTATATGATCGTCAGTGTCCGCCAGTGACTTCCGAGATATTAGCTAAACATTTGACGAGCCTTGAAGCTAATCCCCGTTATGCAGTCTTGGTCAGCAGTGAAGCGAGCTGGCTTAACTGGCTAGCCTTGATGCAGCCGTATCCGCATCTCATTAATCGGGCATTGTATTTGGTTTTGGGGCCGCGTTTGGCTGCCATGCTTGGGGAATATCAACAGCAACATCAGGCTGGTTTTCAATTCGCTCAGTTAGAGGACTTAAGCGGATCGACGATTTTGCAGCAGCTACTGATGTACTAGGAAACGCATGAAAAAATTATTTATTGTTTTTTTCATCTTGAGCTTGGCGTGGATTGCCAAGCTGAGCTATGACCTGTTTGGCTTAAATTCAGCACAGACTGAATTGACCCAGAATTTGAAGCAACTGCAACAGCAGAATGCCAATCTGAATGATCAGATGGTGGCCTTAAAACGTCAAGTTGCTACGGGCCAAGCGTTAAGCCCTGAAACACCGAACAAGGGGACAGTTCAGGATACTCCTAGGGCTAACTTGCAGGATGATCTGCCTTTGGTCGAGCAATATCTGGATCTGGTTGAGTTTGCCTTGCAGCAGCAACAATATGCAATGGCTATGGAAAAGTTGAATCAATTATCCAATCAGCTTGAACATCTAGAACTGGCACCTGCTCTTCTGGGTAGCCTGAATCAGGCGATTGACAAGGATCGGGAAGTCCTTAAGCAGTTCATCAACAATCGTTTAGTACAACAGAATAAATTAAAAGAATTACTGCAACAGATTGATATTGAGATGGAAAAGGAAATCCAGGTGCAGCATCAGCACCGCGCTACAGCCCAAAGCTCATTTTGGCAGCGCTGGATTCAGATTGAATCAGTCGAGAAACCGAGTGCAGTCTTAATGCAGCGTAATCTGGTCTTAAAAGAAGCTCAGCTGCGTTTACTGATTGCAGAAAATAGTGCGCAACAAGGACAGCAGGTAGCTTTCCAGCAAGCCCTGAAAAGTGTGATCGAGGTATTGGCTCAACTTCCGGATGCGCAAAGCAAACAATGGATTCAGCGACTGGAGCAAATTAAGATAGCACCTCAGACGCCTACTCCTCAGCTCAATACGCGTACCCTGATCGGTTAATTGCTTATGAAACAGATTTTACTTGCTTATTTACTGGTTGGTTTGCTGGGCTTAGCGATCTTGAGCGTACTGAGCTATGGTTATGGTGCGGGCTATGTCTATCTGTATTGGCGCGAACTACAGATCCAGACCACTTTCTGGTTTCTGGTGGGCTTGCTTATCGTAATCAGCTTCATGATGCATATGCTATGGTATGCGACCAAGCGTTATCTCAGCTTTAAACAGCGTAAACATGAAACGGTATTCAGCTTTGCCCGCCTGCATCCTTATGAGCAGTTAGCTGTGGTCTGGTTATTAAATGCTGCACAGGATCAACGGGATTTTATCCAGCAGTCTTTTAATCAATCGGGATTGCTCAAGCATATTATTAATGCCCGATTATCCTGGGGACAGCAACAATATAGCGAAGCATTGAGTAGTTTAAATCAGTCTAATCCAATGGCATTTGAACTGGCAGAATTACAGCGGATTGAAATCTATTTATCACAGCAAGATGGTCAGCAGGCATTAACACATTTAGAATTTTTAAATCAGCATGAATTATCTCCCTGGTTAAGACGAGTCAAAACCGCTTATGAGCAGCGTTTAAATGCTTTATGGGGACAATTTGCCTTACAGTTTCCCTGGTTATATTTACGTTCAACCAAATATGGTCATTTAGACCAAGAAGTAAAAAAAATATGGCTGCAGCAATTATTAATAGCTTATGACCAGGCTACTGAAGATGATTTGGAATATTTAAAACAACGTTATCTTGATTTAAAACAGGATATATTTAATCGTGACTATGAAGTCAAGCTATTATGGTTGAAACTGTTATTTAGAATGCCGGAAATGAGTGTTGAGCATGAATGCCTTGCTAAACACTTACTGGAACTCCAATTTAATCAGGATGTATTCTATTTATGGTTCCAGCAGCAGTTATTAAAGCAGTTTCCAGATTATGCAGATATTGAGCAGCAGATCTCAGTTTGGGATGCAAAATATACTGCACTGCCAATATTAAGTTTTGCCAAATGGCATATTCTACAGGCGACTGGCCGGGTAGAAGAAGCTCAGCAATTGCTGGATCTCTATCCAGATGACATTCGCATGAGCTATTTGAGAATTAAATCTGTATTACAGGGAAGAGAGGATTTAATACAGCAGTTAAATGCCGTATTTGAATCGAATGTTAATTTTATCGAAATCAGAATTTGAGGAAATAATGTCAGAATTACAACAATATCCGGTGATTTATTCGCAAACTGTCGCATGGGGAGACATGGATGCGTTTGGGCATGTTAATAATGCCATGTATTACCGTTATATAGAAAGTGCCCGTTTGGCTTATTTGGGTAAATTAAATATTTTTGATGAAGATATTTTAACAGTAGTGGCTTCAAATCAATGCCGTTATTTAAAACCTGTGGTTTATCCAGATCAATTAAAAGTGGCGGCACGAATTGATGAAATTCGGAATAGTGCAGTCAGAATGCATTATTTATTATGGAGTGAACAGCAGCAAAGTATCGTGGCCACTTCAGAAGCAGTAATTGTATGTTTAAATAAAAATATGCAGAAAACTGAAATACCTGAACATATTCGAGAAAAAATAAAATCGCTAGAATTAACTGTACAACATGAAATTTAATATTAGAGTTTTTATCTCTAATTTAATGATTAATTTTGTAATGGCCCTTAAGTTTATTGTTATACATTTAAAATTTTATATTGAATATTACACTTAATATAAATATGATGGGTTCGTTATTTATTAAAAGAAATAATGCTATTTATTGGAGAACATGATGCCAGACATTACAAATTTATCAGTTGAAGAGTTAAAACGTTTACAAGCAGAAGCTGAGTCTTTAATTGCTTTGAAAAAAGATCAGGAAATTGAAGATGCTTATCATCAGGTATTGGATATTGCCGACAAAGTAGGCTTAACGATTGAACAGCTTCTTGAATTTGGTGCTTCTAAACGTAAAAAAACTGCACGTAAGTCTGTAGAGCCACGTTATCGCAGTAAAAGCAATCCGGAAGACACCTGGACTGGTCGCGGTAAACAGCCACGCTGGTTAGTTGCTGAATTAGAGAAAGGCGCAAAACTGGAAGATTTCGTGATCTAATCCTTCTGCCGCATTATTCATCATCAGGCTGTTATGCATACGGCCTGTGATTGATCAGCCAAGCACATCCTGCTTGGTTTTTTTATGCCTATGAATTGGCGTCAGAGAAAAAGTGTGCATAATGTGATTATAAAATGACAAAACTATAAATTTAGGGGTTTCGATTGGATAGGTTGGTCGTGGCGGGATGAGCAATAAGCCGAAAACATTAAAATGGTTGATATTTGCAATTCTAGCCTTTTTTGTCTTTGTAATTCTGCAAGTTCCTGCAGCTTGGTTAATTTCAAAATTTTATAAAAATAATCAGGTCTTACATAATGTAAGCGGGAATATCTGGCAGGGAAGTGCGGACTGGAAAAAAGGTAATCTTCGGGGAAGTCTGAACTGGCAGGTTCGTCCTTTGGACCTGTTGTTGCTGAGATTAGGGGCAAATATTGATCTGCATAGCGGTAATACCCAGTTTTCGGGTGTGATGGGCTATGGCTTGAATAAAACTTTAACCGTTAAAAATCTTGAGGGACAGCTTGCACCTGAAACTTTAAAGAAGATTGCTGACTGGCAATGGCCTATCAACCCGATTCAGTTTAAAGAACTCGATTTTAAATATAAAAAAGAGCAAGGCTTTAGTCATGTAGACGGTCAGATGCAATGGAGCGGTGGTGAACTGATTTACACGTTTGTTCAGCGTCAGGAGCGCATGAATGTACCGGTTCTGAGTGGTCAGTTATCCGATGAGAATGGGCAGCTGCTGCTGGATGTACGTGACAATCGTGATCAACGTATGTTGAATATTAAACTGGATCCAACCTTAATGCTGGATATTCAGCTGACACAACGCTTTTTACTTAATGCTCCTTCTTATACCGGTAAAGCTGGGCTGGATACTTATGTGATTAGTACCCGTCAGCCTTTGATGGGGGGCTTTAACTGATGGCAAGCCCACTTGATTATTTTAAAAACATTGATCTGAAACAGACAGAGCGTATTGCTCCAATTTTACTGTTTCTGCTGATTCTGTATCTATGCTGGAAATTGGCTGCTTTATTCTGGCTTCTGGTGGCTCCTCCACAAGCGATGCAGATTGATCAGGTAGAACTGGGGTCACAACAGGCTCAAGTGCCAAATATAAGTGCCTTTTCACTATTTCAGGAAAATACTTACGCAGCGAAAACTGCTGAAACTGCCAATATTGTCTTACAGGGGGTTGTGGTAGCGAGCCCAAGCTATAACTCTTCAGCAGTCTTGAAAATTAATGACCAGTCTGATCGTTATCGGGTCGGAGAGGTATTGGGGAATAGCGGTTTTACGCTGGCTGAAGTGTACTGGGACCGGGTGATTCTACGTAAATCAAGCGGTGCGACCCAAGAAATCCTGTTTAAAGGACTGGAAAATGGTTTAAATCAGCCAATCGTGCCGGATACCTCAGCAGCATCTGCAAATTCAATGCCTCCGATGTATACGGAAAGTGGTATGCCTGAACAACCTTCACCACACAGTGAAATCAATCGGGCCATCCAGCAGATGCAGGAAAATAAGGACCAGTACTTACAGAATATGGGGGTAAGTGCAGCAGAGGGTGGTTATGAAGTCACTTCACGGACACCGGCTGCACTGCGTAATCGCTTGGGATTAAGACCGGGGGACCGGATTTTGTCTTTGAATGGTCAGACCCTGTCACAGGGACAAACCGAAGCACAATTACTGGAACAGGCTCGACGTGACGGTCAGGTCAAACTCGAAATAAAACGTGGTGATCAGGTGATGACCATACAACAGGATTTGAAGTGATGTGTCATCACGCATAGGGTTAGGAAACACAAAAGTTTATGGCTTTATTTAATAATAATCGATCAGCATGGGCATTCTGTGTGGCCGCACCATTGGTTGCTATGGTCAGTACGACAAGTTATGCGCAAACCTGGAAAATCAATCTCCGGGATGCAGACTTAACTGCCTTCATTAATGAAGTGGCGGATATTACCGGTAAAAATTTTGCGGTAGATCCACGGGTTCGAGGCAATGTCACAGTCATTTCCAACAAGCCACTGAATAAAAATGAAGTTTATGACCTGTTTTTAGGGGTCTTGAATGTCAATGGTGTGGTGGCCATCCCTTCAGGAAATACCATCAAGCTGGTACCAGACAGCAATGTCAAAAGCTCCGGGATTCCCTATGATGCCCGTCATCGTGCGACTGGTGACCAGATTGTCACTCGCGTGATCTGGCTGGAAAATACCAATCCAAATGACCTGATTCCAGCCCTGCGTCCGTTGATGCCACAGTTTGCCCATTTGGCTGCCGTTCCGGGCACCAATGCATTGATTGTGTCGGACCGGGCGACCAATATCTATCAGCTGGAAACCATCATCCGTAACCTGGATGGTACAGGTCAGAATGATATTGAAGCCATCAGTCTCCAGTCTAGTCAGGCCGAAGAAATGATCGAGCTGATTGATTCAATGGCAGCGACAGGTGCAGCTAAAGATCTGCGTGGTTCACGGGTACGGGTCATGGCAGATGTGCGTACCAACCGTATTCTGATTAAAGGGGATCCAGCGACACGCAAGCGCATTCGTCAGATTATTGAAACACTGGATGTGCCTGCAGCAGACCGTCTGGGGGGCTTAAAAGTCTTCCGTTTGAAATATGCCAGTGCCAAGAATCTTTCGGAAATTTTGCAAGGGTTAGTGACAGGGCAAGCAGTCAATACTGGTTTGGATAATTCCTCTTCCAGCTCGTCTTCTTATAATTCGACTAATAACCTGAATAACAACAGTACTACTAACTCAAACAGCTCAACCGCATCCAACATTCAGTTAAATACAGGCATGAAAACCGAGCAGGGCGGGATTAGCAGCTTTAATGCCAATGGCGTCAGTATTATTGCGGATGCCACGCAGAATTCTCTGGTGGTTAAAGCAGACCCGCAACTGATGCGTGAAATTGAATCTGCGATTGATCAGTTGGATGTGCGCCGTCAACAGGTTCTGATTGAAGCTGCAATTATTGAAGTAGAAGGGACAGATGCGGACCAGCTGGGTGTGCAATGGGCTTTGGGGGATATCAGCAGCGGAATTGGCTTAATTAACTTCGATAAGTTTGGTACTAGTCTGAGAAATATTGCGGCGGGCTATCTCGCAGGTGGTGGCTTAGGTGCTGCAAGTACTGTGGGTGCGGGTAGTTCCATTGTGATTGGAGATTTTCAGGAAGGCAGTGATGGTTCACGTCGCCTGTATGGTGCGATGATTCAGGCCTTAAAAGAAACCACCAAGTCTAACCTATTATCTACGCCGTCGATTGTGACCATGGATAATGAAGAAGCCTATATTGTCGTGGGTGAGAATGTACCCTTTGTGACCGGTTCGGTTTCGACCAGTGGCTCAGGCGTGGCTAATCCTTATACCACCATTGAGCGTAAAGATGTTGGGGTGACCTTAAAAGTTGTACCGCACATTGGTGAAGATGGTACGGTACGTCTGGAAGTTGAACAGGAAGTCTCTGCGGTCAATCGAGATCGTGGACAAGCACAGGATTTGGTGACCAGCAAGCGTGCAATTAAAACTTCGATTCTGGCTGAACATGGGCAAACCATCGTACTCGGTGGCTTAATCTCGGATAATACTACGTATGGACGTCAGGCTGTTCCAGGTCTGGGAGCGATTCCGGGTATAGGGCGCTTATTCCGCGCTGAAGGTAAGTCTAATCAGAAACGTAACTTATTGATCTTTATCCATCCAACGATTGTGGGGGATAAAAATGAAGTACGTAAACTGGCCCAACAACGTTATGGTCAACTCTATAGCCTGCAATTGGCACTCGATTCAGACGGTAATTTTGCCAAGCTACCGGAAAGTGTTGAAGATGTGTATCAACAGCGTATTCCAGTTTCCAAGACACCACTGACGAATTCGTCCTACCAGAATGTTCCGAGTGCGCCAGCGTCAACGCCGTCAGCCGCAGCAGTGGCTACACCAGTGGCAATTGAGCCAGGGATTCAGCGACAAGTGGTACAGCAGCCAGTCCAGCAGGTTGAAAAAAGTAGAAATACCGTTACAACAACCACACTTAGACCAAAAAGCTAGACCATTCGCATTTGCATACAGCATGTTATGATAATGTCAAAGAGAATAGAGAAGTAGATTTCATGACTTGGAAAATACAGGCAATTACCGATGACTTGACCGGACAGGAAATAGCAATCGACCGTGACATGCTGGTAGGGCGTCATCAGGCGGCTGATATTGTGCTGCAGGCTGCGGAAATCTCGCGTAAGCATGCTGCTTTTCTGCTGAAAAACGATGCACTATGGGTACAGGATCTAGGCTCATCTAATGGCACTTTCGTGAATGACTTGCGTATTGAGCAGGAAACGCGATTAAAACAAGACGATGTAGTCCAGTTTGCCACCTTGAAATTTCTGGTTCTTGAACCTGTAGCGCCTGTTGAAGTGGCGCCAGAAGTTGAAGAAACAGCAGAGCAAGTGGTTGAAGAAATCGAAACGGTTGAGAAAACTCCTGCCCAGCAGATGAATGAGCAGGGCATTCCAGAATTGAAAGAGCGTGATGCTTCAGTCAACTTGACCCGTGATGGTATGCCGACCAATGTCGGTATTCCAAAACCTGCGCCTATTGCTGAAGGGGTAGACCTGAGCTCGGTTAAGCCAGAACCCGCACCGATTCCGGTGGAACAGCCTGTTTCTCGTGTAGAGCAGGAAAAAGAAGCACAGAAAAATGCATCTATTGGACTGATTTCACTAATCGTTCTGATTATTTTGGCGATTATCGCCTGGGTGTTGTTTAAATAAGCCCATGATTGGTTACAATCGAGGCATGCATCACGCATGCCTTTTTTATGGCTGCAAATAAAGAAAATGAGGGGCAGGATGTCAATTGCACAATTGGAACAACGTAAGCTGATTTTATTCGATCTGGATGGTACCTTGGTGGATTCAGCCCATGATCTGTATCGAGCCATGAATATGAGCCTGAATGTCTTGCAGCTACCCCTGGTGACTGAGGAGCAGGTACGGGTGTGGATCGGTAAAGGAACGTCCAAGTTCTGTGAAAGCGTACTCCAGCATTTGGTGGGAGAAGTATTACCTGCCCAGCATCAGGAATTACTTGCGACGTTCCTGGAAATTTATAATGCCGATCCTTGTGTAGATACCAAGCCATTTGACGGAATTATCGAGTTTCTGGAATGGGGTAAGGCTAACGATAAAAAACTGATCTGTGTGACCAATAAACCAGAAGAACCGGCACGCAGTATTCTGGATATTCTGGAAATGGCGCAATACTTTGATGACACGATTGGTGGTGATCGCTTTACCGAGCGTAAGCCAGATCCGCGTCAGTTGTTGCATTGTGTGGAGCATTATGGCGTGACCAAAGAGCAGGTACTGATGATCGGGGACTCAGTCAATGACATCGAAGCTGCGCGCCGTGCGGGTATAGATTGTATTGTAGTCAGCTATGGCTATAATCATGGTGAAAATATAGCAGACTGTGATCCTCAAGAAATTGTCGATGATCTACGTGAGTTGCTTACTTAAATAGGGTACGAAGGAAATAAGATGAATAGTTGTAAGGTTTTTCGATGGCGTCGCTCAGTCCAATTCCATTTCCATACTGAGTAACCCTAATTTAAAGAGAAAAACCGAATGACAACTTCAGCTCAATTCCAGCAACTTGCATCTCAAGGCTACAACTTGATTCCTGTATACCGCCAGCGCCTGGCTGATACTGATACTCCTTTATCTATCTTTGCCCGTCTAAAACAGCACCAACAGGCTTATCTGTTCGAATCTGTGGAAGGGGGAGAAAACTGGGCGCGCTATTCAATTATCGGCCTGGGTGAATCGACTGTATTCTCCTGTAATGCGGGTGAACTGACTGTTCAGCATCCAGATGGCTCTATTGAAAAACAGCACTGTGCCGATCCATTCCAGTATATCCGTGACTTTCAGGCACAGTTTAAAGTACCGACCCAGGCAGAACTTCCAGCCTTACCAAGCTTTACCGGTGGTCTTGTCGGTTACTTTGGTTATGACTCAGTACGTTATATCGAACCTAAGCTAAAAAATGTGCCTGAAGCTGATCCGGTAGGCTTGCCAGATATCTGGATGATGCTGTCCAAAACCGTCATCGTATTCGATAATCTGAAAGATACCCTGTTCCTGATTGTCCATGCCGATGCAGCGGATCAGGCAGCTTATGAGAAAGCGCAGCAGCAGCTGGATGAGCTGGAAAATATTCTGGCAACACCAGTGAGCCTGAAAGCAGAAAAACATACAGCACCGCACTTTGAGTCTTTAACTGGACATGACAACTTTATTGCCTCTATTGAAAAGGTAAAAGAGTACATTCGTGCCGGAGATGTGATGCAGGTCGTGCCGGGTCATCGTATGGTTTCTGATTTCGATGGTGAGCCTTTACAGGTCTATCGCGCATTACGTCATCTTAATCCATCACCTTACCTGTTCCTCGTGCAAGGGCAGACCCTAGAAAATAATACGCCGTTCCATATTGTGGGTTCTTCACCGGAAATTCTTTCTCGTCTGGAAAATGGCATTGCGACTGTTCGTCCACTGGCGGGTACGCGTCCACGTGGCAAGACCAAAGAAGAAGATCTGGCACTGGAAAAAGATTTACTGTCTGATGAAAAAGAAATTGCCGAGCACTTAATGCTGATTGACTTGGGCCGAAATGATGTCGGTCGAGTATCCAAAATCGGTAAAGTACAAGTCACTGATCAAATGGTGATCGAACGTTACTCGCATGTGATGCACATTGTGTCGAATGTACAAGGTGAAGTGCGTGATGATGTCGATGCACTGGATGTTTTTAAGGCAACTTTCCCGGCGGGAACACTTTCTGGTGCGCCAAAAATTCGTGCCATGGAAATTATTGACGAAGTTGAGCCAGTGAAACGCGGAATTTTTGGCGGCGCTGTTGGTTATTTAGGCTGGCATGGTGAAATGGACATGTCGATTGCCATTCGTACCTGCGTGATTCGTGAAAATAAGGTCTATGTTCAGGCTGGAGCAGGGCTGGTTGCGGACTCAAATCCTGAGTCAGAATGGAATGAAACCCAAATAAAAGCTCGTGCAGTGATCAAAGCGGTTGAATTATCATCAAACGGATTGATTTTGTGAGTTTTTGGCGTTTTTTTTGAAAAAAACACTTGCATGGATTCTGAGTTTTGCTAAACTGCACACCGTTCCGATACGAAACGTACGAAACACTAAGAAACGCCGGCATAGCTCAGTTGGTAGAGCAACTGACTTGTAATCAGTAGGTCCACAGTTCGAATCCGTGTGCCGGCACCATCTTAGAGAGTTTGGAGTGCGAAGTAAAGAACGACACTGATGTAAGTGTAAAAATGGTGAGGTTCCCGAGCGGTCAAAGGGGGCGGACTGTAACTCCGCTACGAAAGTTTCGAAGGTTCGAATCCTTCCCTCACCACCAATTTTAAGACTTCAAAGTGGTAAGTACCAACATCGTGCGGGAGTAGCTCAGTTGGTAGAGCGGCAGCCTTCCAAGCTGCATGTCGCGAGTTCGATCCTCGTCTCCCGCTCCATTGTTTGAAGTGCTAATATTTGCTCTTATAGCTCAGTGGTAGAGCACTCCCTTGGTAAGGGAGAGGTCTCGAGTTCAAATCTCGATAAGAGCTCCAGATTACAGTTTGGCAACGTGGTTGCAAAAATATTTCAAAAGCAGGCTATTTAGTCTGCTTTTCAAGTATTTGGTGTTTGGTTTTTTTTAAACGATATGTCGGAGCTGGGTTTTACTCAGAATTGTGTTCGACGTAAACGAGGAAGATTAACATGGCTAAGGCTAAGTTTGAACGTAATAAGCCACACGTTAACGTGGGCACAATCGGTCACGTTGACCATGGTAAAACAACTTTAACAGCTGCGATTGCAACTGTATGTGCTAAAAAATTCGGTG
>NZ_VPEG01000039.1:0-26461 GCF_013417275.1 Acinetobacter sp. YH16038
TTAGAGGAATAGCTACTCGATATGACAAGCTGAAAAGAAATTATCAAAGTTCTGTTGCTTTAGCCTGTATATTTTTATGGCTACCTTTATAGGGTTAATTATGAACAGTAAGTGTCAACAGACCCTAGTTATACAAATTAAATACATAAAATATTAATAATTATACTTTTATAATTGATTGTCACATTCAATTCATATAAAAATACAGAGTCTTAAAACAAAAACAAATGTTTAAAGTCATGATGATTGCTTAATCATTATTTTATCTCCTTATATTCAATAGTGAAAAGAACAGTTTATGGGATCCATGAATCAACCCTTTCCGGCTCACATTTTTCGTGCCTACGATATCCGGGGTAAAGTCAGTTTACTCAGTACAGGTGTGATTGATGCTATTGCGCATGGTCTGGCTCAGCAATATCAAGCTGCGGGACAGACTCGGGTTGCGATTGGCTATGATGCCCGAATCAGCAGTCCGGCTTTTGCTGAAACCATTCGCCGTATTTTTCAGGACTATGCTATTGAAGCCGTCATTATCGGCTGTTGTTCCAGTCCGATGCTGTACTACACAGCGCGTCAGTTTGATGGTAATGGTGTGATGGTCACGGCCAGCCATAATTCTAAAGAAGATAATGGAATTAAATGGATTATTGCAGGGGAGCCGCCTTGTCCCGAGATGATTCAGCAGGTCGCACAAAAAGCAAAACTTCATGTAAATAGTTCTTTATCGTGTCTGAATGATTTGCCTCACCAAATTATTCCCGAATTTTGTCTGCAATATCAGCAGGAAATGCTTGAAGATATTCAGCTGAAGCGCCCATTTAAAGTGGTGCTGGACGGTCTGAACGGTTCGGCAGGACGTTGTGCCAACTTGGTGCTGCAAAAACTAGGTTGTGAAGTTACCGCCTTACGTTGTGAAGCCAATGGGCATTTTCCTGATCATGCGCCTGATCCTTCTCAGGAAGCACATCTACAAACCCTGCGTCAGGTTGTCATGCAACAGCAGGCGGATCTGGGTATTGCCCTAGATGGTGATGGGGACCGGTTGGTACTGGTGGATGAACAGGGTGTCATTATTAGTGCTGATCAGCTTCTCTGTTTATTCGCAGAAATTTGTATGACTGGCACAAAAGCATGTCAGTTTGTTTATGACGTTAAATGTTCAACCCTGATTCGGGATACAGTCCAACGCCTGGGCGGAAAACCGGTGATGATTCGTACTGGCAGCTCATTCCTGCGAAAATACCTGGCACAGTCTCAGCATCAGGCCATTTTTGGTGGTGAATATGCGGGGCATTATGTTTTTAATGACGGACGTGGCTGGGGCTATGATGACGGTCTTTATGCGGCGCTTCGGGTCATGGAATATCTGGACCAGAAAGGTGTGACTTTAAGTGAGGCCTTGCACGCTTATCCAAAACGTCATGGGACTGAAGACTTATATATTTCCACTCATCAGGTGCAGCCTATTGAGCTTTTAAACTTTGTTGAGCAGCAATCTACGCAATTAAATGCACAAATCAGTAAAATTGACGGGATACGTCTTGATTTTGATGATGGTTTTGGCATCATTCGAGCATCCAATACGGGTGAATATTTCACGGTGCGCTTTGATGCCAATGATGCACAAGGCCTGAATGAAATTCGACATCTGTTTGTATCCATGTTGCGTGACCGTTATCCACAGATCGCTCAAGACATTTTAGATGCTCAATAAGGAGAGGCGAATGCCAAATCAGCATACAGGCATCGACAAAGCACAAATTTTGACTGAAGCTTTGCCGTATATCCAACGCTTTGCGGGTAAAACCCTGGTGGTAAAATACGGTGGCAACGCGATGACGGATCCTGAGCTAGAAAGCTCTTTTGCACGTGATATCGTTTTATTAAAAACCGTGGGTTTAAACCCGATTGTGGTACACGGCGGTGGTCCACAAGTAGATTCTATGCTGAAACAGCTAGGCCGTGAATCTGACCGTATTGACGGTATGCGTGTGACAGATCCGGCAACCATGGAAGTGGTTGAGATGGTTCTGGGCGGTAGCGTGAACAAATCGATCGTGAACCTGATCAACAAACATGGTGGCCGTGCAATTGGCCTAACCGGTAAAGATGGTAACCTGTTACGCGCCAAAAAGCTGTTAATGGAAAAAACGGCTGAAGACGGTTCAATCCAAAAAGTGGACCTGGGTATGGTGGGTGAAGTCGTTGGCGTGAAAACTGATGTACTGGAAATGTTTACCAACAGTGATTTCATTCCGGTGATTGCGCCGCTCGGTGTCGATGAAGAAGGCAATACCTACAATATCAATGCCGATCTGGTTGCGGGTAAAGTGGCAGAAGCATTAGGGGCAGAAAAGCTGATTCTTCTGACCAATATTACGGGGGTGCTCGACGAAAATAAAAATCTGCTGACCGGTTTAACGACCCAAGAAGTTGATCGTCTGATCGAAACAGGTGTGATTTATGGTGGCATGATTCCTAAAGTCGGCTGTGCGCTTGATGCAGTAAAAGGCGGCGTGATCAGTGCACATATCGTGGATGGTCGTGTACCACATGCGAGCCTGTTAGAAATCTTTACTGATCATGGTGTAGGAACTTTAATTACTAATCGTTCTAATCCACATCGTCCATAAAGATAAATTGAATATCAAAGAGTCTCACTTGAGGCTCTTTTTTATTTCTTTTATTTTAAGATTTTGATCACTAGAAATATGAAAGTTAAATCTAAAGTATTTATTTTTAAGCTAAGTTTTGAAGCTTAAACTCCTTTTGCTAAATTAAATATAAAAAAATAGTTTATTAGCATTTTTAGCGCATAGCATTGCAATGATCGAGATTTGAAAAGGTTCAGCCTGTGATGCACAATAACCTTAAGAATACTCTGTGACCTGAATGAAGATTATGTGCCAGCTACTGGGAATGAATTGTGCGACACCAACAGATATTACCTTTTCATTTCGAGGTTTTTCTCAGCGGGCGGGGATTACCTCAGATCATTCTGATGGTTTTGGGGTTGCTTTCTTTGAGGATAAGGCCTGCCGATTATTCGTTGATAATCAGTCTGCTGTTGAGTCACCGATTGCAGAACTAGTGCGCAATTATCCAATCAAATCCCGTAATGTAATTGCACATATCCGTAAGGCGACGCAAGGCAAAATTAATCTGGAAAATTCGCATCCGTTTAGTCGTGAATTATGGGGACGACAATGGATCTTTGCCCATAATGGTGATTTAAAAGATTTTTTACCTGAGCTTTCTGGACGTTTTACGCCAGTCGGTAACACTGACAGTGAGCGTGCTTTCTGTTATTTGCTGGATCAGCTGGTGAAACATTTTGGTTATGATGAACCGAAGCTGGATCAGGTTTTTGATTTGTTGGCCGAGATTTCTCCATCCATTGCAGAGCATGGCACTTTTAATTTCTGTCTGTCCAATGGTCAGGCTTTATTTACCTATGCAACGACTAAACTGCATTGGCTGGTTCGTGAATATCCATTTAAGCCAGCCCAACTGATTGATATCGAAGTTGAAGTTGATTTTAGCCAAGTCACCACGCCTGAAGATCGGGTCGCTGTGATTACCACAGAGCCGCTAACGCAGAATGAAGAATGGACAGCATTTCAGGAAGGTGAAATGATTTTGTTCAGAGATGGAGCCAAATATCGTTCCCAATTGACACATGTCGCCCGTCTGGAAAGAGAACGTTTGGATCCTTCGCTTAAAAGAGTGACTAAAGCAGATTTATATTAAATCTGGTTAAAATTCGATATTAAAAAACAGGACATCGCTCCTGTTTTTTTGAATTTGATATTTATTTTATAGTGAAATCATTAAAATAAATAAACCATGAAATATAAAATCGATCAAAAAATACTTTATTCTTGTAGTCGGGTTTAAAATATAATTGATTGGATAAACAATGATTTACATTAATTAAGTAGAAAATAAACTGAAAACCAACCGATTTACTTCATTTTTATTTAAATCAATTAGATATATGATCTTTTTCAAGCGATAAATCATTAATATCAATAGGTGGTCGTAATGAAAATGAAATGGGTTCCAGATTATAATACTGGTATCGATGTGATTGACGATCAGCACAAACGAATTCTCGATTATATCAATGAGATTGATGGAATTGATGCCAATACCGATCGTGCTCGTATTAAACAGATTCTAGAAAATATTATTGATTATACCCAGTCTCATTTTACCTTTGAAGAATCACTTCAGGAAGAAGCGGGTTATAAATATCGTGTGCCACATAAACGTGTGCATGACCTGTTTATTAAAAAGATTGAATCTTATCGTGACCGTTTTGAATTGGGACAATCTATTGAAGCGGAATTACATGAAGTATTATCTAAATGGCTGATCAATCATATTCAGCACGATGACGCGGATTATGTCGGTGCAGTAAAAGAAAATATGATGGGAATCATTAAAGATAAAGAAAAGAAAAAGGGTAAAAACTGGTTTGCCCGTTTCTTCTCATAACTCGATTGTTCTTAAAATAAAGACAAATCGGAAAAATAAAAAATAAAGCTTAATAATAAATTTGCGCAGCAAATCACGGGCATGGTGGTTTGCTTTTTTGTTTTTGATTTTCATCGCCTCACAAGGCAAAATAGCGCTAGATTTTTATAGGAATACATCATGCAGGACAATGCTATGTCAAAATGGTTATCGCCTCTGATGGCTTTCTGTTTATCCTTTCTTATTATTGCGACACTCGCACCGATAACAGGTATTCAGATTGACCGTCAGCTTGATTTCTGGATGTTGTGGTTAGCGACCATGCTAATACTGGCCCTTCCAGTCTGTTATCTGGAAATTGCTCTGGCGAAACGCTCAAAAACCACTGCATTACAGGCATTGTCGAGCCTTACCCGTGAAGCTGATAGTTCTCAGCGCTGGCGGATCGTCGGCTGGCTGGCGGTTGTATTTATCCCATTCCTTGCGGGTGCGATGCTCAATCATGCTTCTAATGTGATTGCAGTTACCAATTTCGATGTTCAGCAGCCAGTGATTTTTGCGGTGCTGGCAATTGCTGCATTTGTCTTATCGCTGGTGCCACGTTTAATTCTGGTTGGGATTACCACGATCGGCGTACTTGCATCTTTGATCATGGCGAATGTGATGGGAACTGAATTACCGGCTTGGCAGGTAACACCCGTCCAATTCGTAGAGTGGGGCAATGCCACTGTATTGGCTTTGGTGGCGAGTGGTCTAGGTATGGGGCTGTATTGGCAATCAAGTCTGGCTGTCGTAAAACAGCAGGATGTTGCGACTAAAACAGCCTTACCGATTTGGGTGGCGCAGCTATTAGCGATCATCGCCTTTGGTTTCTTTGCAGTAAAAGCTGAAATCCCTGCATTTGCTTTAATCGCAGCCATTGTCGCAGCCGCTGCTTTGCTTATGCAAATGGCACGTGAGCAATTACAGCAACGTCAAATGAATATTATCATTCAGTGGGCGATTGTGATCGCTGCCACCTTGGTCTGGTTAATTCCAAATGTTGCTCCAATTTTCAATAATCTGCTGATTCTTTGGGGACTGGTGATCAGTCTGATTTATGCCTTGTTTGCTGGCTGGATCATGAAGATTAGCCATTTGCGTAAATCGATGAACTTTAGCTCAGAAGCAGTGTATAACATCTGGCGTATTGCGGTTCGTATTGTCTTACCAGTATCAATTATTCTGGCGATTGTTGCGGTATTAGGACAATTTTTCTGATGACTGAGGCAATGATCTGGGTGGCCTATGCTACCCCGGAACAACAGTTTCATATTGCTGTACCTTTCCAGCCCGGCATGACTGCATTGGATGCAATTGAGCAAAGCGGAATCCGTGCACAGGTGGAATTGTCTGAACCTCTGAATCTGGGTATTTTTGGCGCTAAGCTACAGGATCATACCCAGCCATTGGCAGCAGGGGACCGGGTAGAGATTTATCGTGCTTTAACCATTAATCCCAAGGATATCCGCCGTAAACGCGCTGAGAAGAATCCGGTAGGACGTTATGCCAAAGGTAACCGTTTCAAGCAAAATAAACGTTCCGATTAGTGGAATGTGGCTTTATTGAACAGATGGTCTGATTATTTGATAAATCAATCTATTTAATTAAAAAAACCCCTGATCATACAGGGGTTTTTTTATGCAAAAGCGATTATAGTGGTGGGGCATTTAAGATCGCTTCTTTGGAACCTGGTAGACCTGGTTGAGATTCTGGAATGGTTTCCAGACCTTCAATACGCTCTACGATACCAGACTGATTAAAGTAAATTTTTAGATGCTGGCCTTGGGCTGCTGGGATCTTGGCTTTCTTAGCATAGGTTCCTGGGGTATAGTTGTAGATGTAGTCCCAGCGTAGCGGATTGAGCGGATCAGATACTGTTGGACTACCGAGCAGGAAACGCACCTGTTGGTGGCTCATTCCTACCTGAATTTTAGAGGCTTGTGCTTGAGTTAAAGGTGTTCCTTGAGGAATATCAACTTTGTACACACCTAATGTCGAACAGCCGACAAGCAATGAAGTGACGAATAACGTCAGCATGATTTTTTGCATTTTGCTACACTATCCCAAATTAATTATGATGCATTTGATCCAAGGATAGATCATACTGCATCTAAACTTTGTTGCCTATTCCAACTTTGATTTTGTTGAGAGACCTTTTTACATGCCTATTTCAAACCAAGATTTACGAAAAGCTGGACTGAAAGTTACCCTTCCACGAATTAAAATATTAGAACTATTAGAAAACTCTAGACGGCATCACCTTAGCGCTGAAGACATTTATAAGACTTTACTCGAACAAGGGGAAGATGTGGGTCTTGCAACTGTGTATCGTGTGTTAACACAATTTGAGGCAGCAGGGATTATCGAGCGTCATAATTTTGAAAATAATCACTCAGTTTTTGAAATTATGCAGGAAGATCACCATGATCACTTGGTTTGTCAAAATTGCAACAAAGTCGTTGAATTTACAAATGATGTGATTGAACATGAACAGCACGAAGTTGCGAAGAAATTTGGTTTTGCATTGACTGGACATTCACTTAATCTTTACGGTTATTGTGACGCGCCTGAATGTCAGGAAGCTTACCGTAAGAAATAATTCAGCTTTAGGCTGAAATAAAAACAGGCTTTATTAAAAGCCTGTTTTTTTATGCTTTGAAAATGATCAGGTTTGACCATCAAAAGTAATATTGGAATGCGCACGTAATAAATGCTCGCCACCTTCTTCTGACAGTTTGATTTGCAGACGCAGGTCATTTGGTGAGTCGGCATGTTTTAGTGCATCTTTATAGCTAATCTGCTTAGCCTTATACAGGTCATATAATGCCTGGTCGAAGGTTTGCATGCCCAGTTCGCGTGAACGTTTCATCAAATCCTTGATTTCATGCACATCGCCTTTACGGATCAGATCCGCAATCAATGGCGAATTGATCAGGATTTCAATCGCTGCACGGCGGCCATTACCATCGATAGTTGGAATTAGCTGCTGTGCCACAATGGCTTTCATGTTTAGGGACAGATCCATAAACAGCTGGCTGTGACGGTCGGCTTCGAAGAAGTGAATGATACGATCGATGGCCTGGTTGGCGTTGTTGGCGTGCAGGGTCGCAAAAACCAGGTGACCGGTTTCCGCAAAGGCAATCGCATAGTCCATGGTTTCACGAGAACGGATCTCACCGATCAGAATCACGTCTGGTGCTTGACGCAGGGTATTTTTCAATGCGACTTCAAAGGAGTCAGTATCAATGCCGACTTCGCGTTGGGTAATGATACAGCCTTTATGCTGGTGCACAAATTCGATCGGGTCTTCAATGGTAATGATATGACCTTTGGAATTTTCATTACGGTAGCCAATCAAAGAGGCGAGGGAAGTCGATTTACCCGTACCGGTTGCACCCACGAAAATAATGATTCCGCGTTTGGTCATCGCCAGTTCTTTTAGAGTGGGCGGTAACTTCAGCTCATCCATAGTCGGAATGACGGTTTCGATCCGACGCAGCACCATGCCTGGCTGATCGCGTTGCTGGAATGCGCTGACACGGAAACGTGCCGATTTGTCCGGGTTGCTGATGGCGAAGTTACACTCGCGTGTGTCGGCAAATTCCTTGCGCTGCTTCTCGGTCATGATCGAGTTAAGCAGCTGCCCTACAGCCGCGCCCGGCAATTTCACCGAGCCAATCGGTACAATCTGACCATTAATTTTGATAGAGGGTTCAACATCGGCTGTGATGAACAGATCCGAGGCCTTTTTCTCTACCATGTAGTTGAGTAAGCCGTTAAAATCCATGATAAAACCCCAAAAAATTAATTATTCTTATAAGAATGATTCAGGCTGTTTTGCTGCAGTACGGGCGACTTGCGGACTGATAATGCCTTTCGATACCAGTGTTTTCAGGCTTTGATCCAGCGTGGTCATGCCATAGTTGGCACCGGTTTGAATCGCAGAGTACATCTGTGCCACTTTGTTTTCACGGATCAGGTTACGGATCGCCGGAATACCGATCATGATTTCGTGTGCAGCCACACGACCGCCCCCATTTTTCTTCAACAGGGTTTGTGAAATAACGGCTTGCAGCGATTCAGACAACATGGCACGCACCATGTCTTTTTCTTCAGCAGGGAATACGTCAATCACACGGTCAATGGTTTTTGCCGCTGAGGTGGTATGTAGGGTACCGAAGACCAAATGACCGGTTTCCGCAGCAGTCAATGCCAGACGGATGGTTTCAAGGTCACGCATCTCACCGACCAGAATAATATCCGGGTCTTCACGTAATGCGGAACGTAATGCTTCATTAAATCCATGCGTATCGCGATGCACTTCACGCTGGTTGATCAGACATTTTTTCGATTGGTGTACAAATTCGATTGGATCTTCGACGGTCAGAATATGGTCATAGCGGTTGTCATTGATATAGTCCAGCATCGCTGCAAGCGTCGTTGATTTACCCGAACCGGTTGGCCCTGTTACCAGTACAATACCGCGTGGATATTCACAGATATCTTTAAAGATCTGCCCCATACCTAGATCTTCAATAGTCAGTACTTTAGATGGAATGGTACGGAATACTGCGCCTGCACCGCGGTTCTGGTTAAATGCGTTCACACGGAAACGGGCTACGCCTGGAACTTCAAAAGAGAAGTCAGTTTCCAGATTTTCTTCATAATCACGGCGTTGCTTGTCATTCATGATGTCGTACACCAGTTTGTGTACTTCTTTATGTTCCAGTGCAGGCAGGTTGATGCGACGTACTTCCCCGTCCACACGAATCATGGGTGGTAAACCTGCTGATAAGTGTAAATCCGACGCACCATTTTTAGCAGAAAAGGCTAACAGTTCTGTAATATCCATAAGGTCCCCGAGTTCATTAAAATGTTATTTATTTTGCTAGAATAATAAGGCTTTCCCACAGCTTAACCAACACTTAGTTGATGAGCAAGGGAAAAAAATCCGCACGAAATGAGAACCCCATCAATGAATATGCTGCAACAGTCACGAAATCAGGTTTTAGCTCAGATCCAGTCCGCCTGCGCTCTGGCGGGGCGTGAGCCGGATTCGGTGCAACTTCTGGCCGTCTCCAAAACCCAGCCTAGCCCTGTGCTGGCAGAAATGTATCAGGCTGGTCAGCGTGCCTTTGGTGAAAACTATTTACAGGAAGCACTGGAAAAAATCACGGCACTCAAAGACCTGGATATTGAGTGGCATTTTATCGGTCATGTGCAGCGCAACAAGACCAAACATCTGGCAGAAAACTTTGCCTGGGTGCATGGGGTGGATCGTCTGATTATTGCTGAACGTTTATCTAATCAGCGTAGTGATTCTCAAGCTGCACTTAATATCTGTCTGCAAGTCAATATTGATGGGCAGGATAGCAAGGACGGTTGTCAGCCTGAGGAAGTGGCCGATCTAGTAGCACAGATCAGTCAATTACCGAATTTGCGCTTACGTGGTCTGATGGTCATTCCTGCGCCAGAAAATACTCAGGCTTTCGCAGATGCCAAAGCCTTGTTCGAGCAGGTCAAAAGCCATCATGCAAAACCTGAAGACTGGGATACTTTAAGTATGGGGATGTCTGCCGACATGACCGAGGCGATTGCAGCAGGTTCTACCATGGTACGTGTGGGAACTGCCTTGTTTGGCGCACGTCCTAAAAAAACGGACTGATTTATACTGACAATTGAGTTTTGGGAAAGCGTTATTGCAGAGTAGTTGATAACGCTTTTTTTCTTTGGGGTTCCAGCCATTTGGCCATGAACCAGGCAAAGAAAATTAAGCTGCACATGCTCATAAATAAGGATAAAACGGCACCCTCAAGACCATGATCAAGCGTTGCAGGAAAGCAGCCTAGAATAAAAAGCAGTAAAGGAAAATGGGTGACATAAAGTGTATAGGAGAAATTTGCAGACTGAGGCCAAACTGGTTGATATTGGCTTTGTTGATGTTGCAGCTGCACAATCCAGCAGACAAAGGCGAGCCCCATACACAGGTTAAATGGCACAAAATAATTTACACGATATAAGTCAGCCTGTTCAATGACATGAAACTGGTAAGCATCCGCACAGGCAATCACAAATGCCAGACCAAATAGGCCCAATTTAATGGGTTGTAGTCGACTTAAAAAACGCAGCTGGATCTGCCGGAATGAATTGGCAAAGGCAACTAGCCAGAGCAGGAAATAAAACAGAAACTGATAGTTCAGTAGAGAAAGCCCTAGAAGCAAGATAAAAAAGCCGATTTTAGCGATTCCAGAATCTTTTAAAAAAGGCAGAAATCCGGCCAGTACATAAAACCAGACTTCAAAGCTCAGGCTCCAGAGCGGCGCATTGGCAGATACCGTCGGTGTAATAAAGCCGTTGAGAAAGAATAAAGAACCTAAAAAATCCTGAGTGTCAATGTTATATGCAGTCCGAATCATCATGCCAAAACTGTTCTGGAACTCATGGCTATGTGAAGCAAAAAATGTAGGTGCTAGCGCATATAGAATCAGACTGAAAGCGGATGCAAACAGAAAGGGCGGTAAAATGCGCCGATAACGCTGCCGTATATACTGCCGCAGATTAAAATTTTCATGTTTTTGGATGTTGTTCTGGACCGAAGTCCCGATTAAATAGCCACTAAGTACAAAAAAGGTCATCACAGCAGCCTGGCCTAATAGACGTACCCAGGAATATAGGCTCAGATCAAAAGGCGCGATAAAAGCCTGAAAACTATGACTGAATAGCACCACAATGGCACTGATACCCCGCAAGCTCTCAAGCTGTAAGCTGAAATAGGACGAGAGCTTGTTCGGGGTAGAGTTCATGCTTTAACCTATAATCTGAATGGTACTGGCACCAGCACCGACCGGTTTAACCTGAATCTGAACCGGAATCCGTTCATGCATTTCCTGCACATGTGAAATCAGCACCACTTTACGGCCCTGACTCTGCAAATGATCCAGCGCATTCATGACCATATGTAAGGAAGCCGGGTCTAAAGTACCAAAACCTTCATCAATAAATAGCGATTCCAGCTTCATAGAGCCGGAAGCCATATTGGCAATCGCCAAGGCCAGAGCCAGAGAGACCAGGAAGGTTTCACCGCCAGAGAGTGACAGGACAGGACGTACTTCACTGTTCATATCCAGATCAATAATCGCCAGACTTAAACTGTCTGGAATCCGGTACAGTTGATAACGCGGAGCCAGGGGCTGTAATTGCTGATTGGCATATTCGACCAGAATATCCAGGTGATGTTCCTGCGCGATTTTCTGGAATTTGGTGCCTTCCTTATGGCCGATCAGGTCATAGATCCGACCCCAACGATATTCTTCAGCTTTGACCTGTTCAATCTGATGCTGGTAGCGTTGTAAGGTCGATTGGTTATTGGCATGAATTCTTAATTTGGTGGCAACCTCATTACAGGCATTTTCCTGTTCAGCTTTTTCCTGTGCCAGACTACTTAAGCGCAGTTCAACTTCTTCAAAGCTAAGTTCAGGCTTGGATTTCAAATGATGCTGATATTGTTCTTCCAGAATGTCCCAAGCCGTTTTGGCATTTTCAACCACCTGATGTTGTGCCTGTAATTGCTGGCGAATTTGCTGATGCTGTTGCAAGTCAATATTCAGGCAATGCTGGATATGCTCGGCATCAAACGCAGGATATGTATTTTGCCAGTCCTGAATAGATTGCTGGCATTGCCTAATTTGCTGTTCCAGTTGCTGAATCTGGGTGATGAAACTCTGCTTTTTCAGTTCAGCCTGTTGTAAACGCTGATCATGCTGCTGGGTAATCAGACTCTGTGCCCGTAACTGTTCATCCAACGCCTGTTGTTGTTGCTCCAAACGGTCACGCCATTCCTGTGCCTTAGGATAAATCTGTCCGGCATGGGTGAGGGTCAGATGGTTGAGCTGTTCACGTAGCGCTTTACCCATATTCAGCGCCGTATCCATCTTTTGCTGTAACTGAGCATCATATTGTTGATGCAGGCTGAGCTGATCACGTGCCTTTTCAATATGCTGGTTTAAGTTTTGGATGTGAGTCTCTAGGGTTTTGAATTCCTGAGACTGTTTCTGACGTTGTTGCAGTTGTTGGGATAACTGCTGACAGCTTGATGAGGCATCAGTAATCCAGGATTTCTGCAAGGACTCAGGCAGTAGATGAAGAACTGGCTGAATCATTTGTTCTAGCTGTAAATGCTGCTGCATGCTAAAACGTAGTTGATCCAGCTGTTGCTGTTGCTGACGCCATTGTTTCCAGTCACTTTGCTGATTTTGCAGGGTCTGGACTAGCTGCTGTTGTTCTTGTTGAAGTTGAAGCACATGCTGACCAAGCTGTTGCTGCAAATGATCTGTACTCTGGCTTAAATCAAACAGCAAATCAAATTGCTGAAGATCCTGATTTAATTGAACCTTCTGCTGTTGTAGTGTCGTATTGAGCTGACTGCTGCGTTGCTGATATTGCTCAATTAGGGTTTGTAGTTGAGATTGCT
This sequence comes from Acinetobacter sp. YH16038, assembly GCF_013417275.1. Classification (NCBI taxonomy): domain Bacteria; kingdom Pseudomonadati; phylum Pseudomonadota; class Gammaproteobacteria; order Moraxellales; family Moraxellaceae; genus Acinetobacter; species Acinetobacter sp. YH16038. The sequence continues at coordinate 12,995 of NZ_VPEG01000039.1, forward strand.
GGATTTGTGCTTGCTGCCATGTCTGAGTCAGTTGCTGTAGTTTTTTCTGAGCTTCCTCAAGCTGCTGGTCATGTAGCTGTTGCAAAGCATTTTCTAGCAGTTCCTGATGCTGTACAAAAGGATGCTCATGACTGCCACAGACCATACAAGGCTCATTTGGTTTCAGCTGTGCACGTAATTCCTGAACACTTTGTGCCTGTAATAAACGTTGCTGAGCCAGTACTTGTTGCAATTGTTCGAAAGCCTGTTCTGCTTCCTGACGTTGTTGCTGTAATTGAACCAAATCAGTTTCTAGTTGCTTTAAACGATCATGATGGCCTTTTAAGTCGCAATTTAATTGCAGGCTTTCAGCTTCTAAGCCAGCCATTTGCTGTACGGTTCGCATTAAAGCTTCAAGCTTCGAATGCTGGGTACTGAGTTGCTGTTGTTGGGTCTGGAATTGTTGGATTTGCTGTTCAAGCTGGTCCAGATGAGTATAGCGCTGAGTGAGTTCCTGCAAGCTGGCAGATAAAGCCTGTTGCTGCTGTTCCAGTTCAGTCCGGCTAGATTGGAAAAGTGCCGGGTGCTGCCGCATGAATTTCTGGTGAAGTTCCTGATAGTCCCGCAGGCGTTGCAGAGTCGCCTGCGGTTCGTCATCAAAAACCGCTAAAAAGCTCTGATGTTCCAGTTGCTTTTGAATCTGCTGGTACTGAGCCTGAACCTGTTGTAACCGTTGCTCAGTCTGCACCAGTTGATTCTGAACAGGCTGAATCTGCTGGGTTCTATAGGTCTGCTGTTCAGCTGCAAGCTGTCTGTACTGATCGCCAATCGACAGCATTTCATGATCCAGCTTGAGTCCCTGATTCAGATAAGGTTTGATCTTCTGGAACTCTTGTTGCTGCTGTTGTTGCTGTTGCTGAATGTGCTGCAACTTGTGCTGTTCGCTATCACGTTGCTGTTGAACTGCTGTGAATTCGGCAACAAAGTTTTGCTGCTCAATCAGTAAATAGCTACGCTGCTTTTGAAACTGCTGTTGCTGGACAAACTGTTCCCGAATCTGCTGAAACTGGTCCAGTTGATCTAATAACTGTTTTTGCGGTGCCATCTTCTGTTCAGCATCCAGTTGAACCGTATAGATTTCTTTTTTGGCCTGAATTTCAGTATAAAGATAATGCTGCTGGCGATGCCATTTCAGGTCATTTTCCAGTACCTTTTCACTCTGGTTTAGATGCTCAACCACCTGTTTTAAAGTCGTGTGTTGCTGCTGTAAGGCAGAAATATCTTCTTCAGATAACAGTTCCAGATGACCGATTAATTTTTCCAAGTCAGCACGTTTTTGTTTTACTTCACTATGTTTTTCAAATGCTTTTTGGCTGACCAGACTGAAAATCTGAGAATTGGTCAGATATTCGAGTAAATCGGCACGTTCATTATCTTTGGCTTTTAGAAAGGCACCAACCTCAGACTGTGCTAATAGAACCGCACGGGTAAACTGCTCGAAACTCAAGCCGACCAGTTTTTCAATCAGCGGCGTGCATTCAGAAATTTTCTGATTCAACACGCGTTGATCATCCAGACAGGTAATAGCACGATCGACCTTTAAATTGCCATCCACTTTCTGCCGGGCACGACGAATTTCCCAACGTGCGGTATAACGTTTTTGGTCTAAGGCAATAAACTCAAGCTCGGCAAAACCCTGTACGCAACCACGGCGCAGAATATTTTTGGAATCCTTGATCGAGACATCCTGTCCACCTGCATCTTTCAGACTACCTGTGGCACCTTTTAAACGTGGAATTTCGTTGTACAGCGCCAGACACATGGCATCGAGCAGGGTGGATTTTCCAGCACCGGTTTTTCCGGTAATCGCAATCAGTCCGGCATGTGCCAGAGGATTTGATTCAAAATCAATATGATGCGTACCAGCGAGAGAGGCGAGGTTATTTAGGCTCAGACGGATAATTTTCATGGCTGATCCTAAGCTTGTTGTTTTTGTGCAAGTTCATGTTGGGCTTCGACCAATAACTGCTGAAAATCCTGCTGCACCGAATGATCCTGGCTATAGCCCATTTTTTCCCAGATATTGAAAAACAGTGATTCAGGTGTTGGAGGTGCCAAGTCAATTTTAGAGCTATCAGCCTGATCTTCTGCCTGACGTTGATAAATCCGGCTGATGCGTAGCAGACGATAACGATCTGGTGGCAGTGCCTGTTCAATCTGCTGACGTAAATCTACCGGTGGCGGTGCATCGGTAGTATATTCAATTTCCAGAAAATGTCGTGCTGCCAGATGCTCAATTTCCCCAGTCGGCAGTGCTTTTACTTTGCTGAGCAGATTTTCCAGATTTTCTCGAATTCTAAATAGCTCGACAGTACGAGGAACTTTCAGCGCTTCAAACTGAAAACGCTGTTCAGCATTTTGTTCAGGATCGATTCTGACTTCAACAACCTGATGCGAATAGTTGATCTCACTAAAGGATAGGGGAATCGGGGAGCCACTATAGCGAATATGCGGCTGACCGACTTTCTGCGGTTTATGCAGATGTCCCAGAGCGACATAGTCAATGACTTCATCAAATAACGCCGTTGAGAGAGCCTCTTCATTGCCGACAATAATGGGGCGTTCGGAATCGGAAGTTTCACCGCCTTGCATATGTGCATGTGACATAAGAATCAGTGCCTGATGTGGCTGCTTACGTGCTTTGGCTTCGGCAATCAACTGTTGGTGCAGATAGCTGATGGCATTCTGGCTATTATGGGTATGTTCATTAATACCGGTAATTTCGGCACTGCGCAAATAAGGTAGAGTTAGGCACCAGGCAATAATCTCTTGCTGCTGGTCATAAATCGGAACCAGCAAACGATCCAGATCAAGAGTATTGTCCGCAGTCCGGCCGACAATACCCACCGCTTTGGCATTGAATTTAGTGAGTAAAGGCTGAACCTGTTCAATTCGATAACCTGAATCATGGTTGCCGGCAATCATCAGGGTTTGCATATGCGGTGCCAGTTCATGGGCATCGGCAAGGAATTGATAAAGCTGTCTTTGGGCACTGGAAGCGGGATTGATGACATCAAAAATATCACCGGCAATCAGTAGGGCATGTGGCTGTTTTTCCTTGATTTGTTCAAGGAGCCAATTCAGGAATTGTGCATGTTCAAATTCACGGTCATGGTTATGGAAAAACTGTCCCAAATGCCAATCAGAAGTATGTAGAAAATGAACTGCCATGTATACTCACCTTTATTTTTGCCTTCCTACTATAGAAAAAAGCCCAGCTAAAAATCTACTTGAAAAAAATATTTTGATCTATTTCATTGCTATACATCATTAAAACTATTTTCAGCGTAGTTTTGAATATTAGAATAATATCTATGAAATCAATAAAATATGATGTTTATATATAAAGTATTGAATACAGCGTTTTTATTTTAAATTTTACTTCAGGCATTTTTCATAGCATCTGGGTAGCAGAACCAATATTTTTTATAAAAATTGCTAAAAACAGACTTGAAAAAATGCAGCCGATCATTATTTTATGCTGCATAAGAAGCTGATAAAAATTTGCAGGCGAATTGCTAAAAACGGTTCGTCCAAAAAATAAAAACCGACGATTCGAGTGATGATGAAATCGTCGGTCAAAGATTTGTGTATAGTGAAAATTTTGGCTGCTATTCAAAATTTTCTAAAACACTGGACTTATTGCTTTAGCAAAGAGAACGAAAATTTGTGGATGCCAGTCCAAATTTCCGAACCTTGTACCCTATATAACGTCAGCATCTCACTTTAGGTTGACAATAAAATGAAAAAAAAATTAATTTTTTTTATACTAGTTGATTAATCGTCCTTGAGTCCTGCTAATGGTGTCTCTAACTCGCTATTTTCTCTGGTTTTTCTTCCTATGCTTTATTTTTACCTGCATTTGCGGGGTTGTGGCGGCATTAATGCCGACTGGCATGGGTGCAGTATTAACCATTGTGCCTTATCTGGTAGCGATGATCTGGGTACTGTTTAAATTTTTAAAAAAGGAACAACGGGCGCCCACTCAGGTAGAGCGTAAAAAATTCACCTTGGGATTTAGCCTGATTTATTGGGGCTATAACCTGGCATTTTTAATTTTAGGGATTGCCATTGCGACGCGTTCCAATCCGAATGCCTGGCAGGACTTTTTACTATATCTGCAACAGCCCCAATTTATGAGTATTGTCGTGATCATGTTCCTGCTCATCGCGATTCCGCTTTATCTGCTGACCTACTGGTTTTATGGCAAACAGGCACAGCGTATGGCAGCAAAAATGTTTGGCTAAGATTTCGACTCTTTATATCAAAATCGTTGAGATTAAATTCAAGATGCTAAATCAGGCTATATAGAAAATTAGAAGTTTTCTGTATGGCATGATGAGACAATTTTGCATTCATCGACCCATATCACTTTCCCGAATATTCTGATTCATAAGTGACGTATAATTTGAGCAATACAATAATAATGGCACAGAATAACCATGTATAAACCTGTAGTCCTCATGACAGGCGCCAGCGGTTTTATTGGCAGCCATCTGGTGAAATTTTTACTGGCTCGTGATTATGCCGTGATCGGCCTGACCCGGCAGAAAAAATTGCGAGAAGAGCATCCTGATTTTCACTGGATTAATAATCTGGAAGAATTGAAAAATCATCAGATTGACTATGTGATTAATCTGGCTGGTGAAAGTATCGGTCAGGGTCGCTGGACAGCCGCCCGGAAAAAGAAATTGCTGGACAGTCGGCTAAATACCACCAGGCAGTTATATGACTATCTAGAGAAAAATCAGATTAAGCCCAAACGTATTATTTCGACTTCAGCGGTCGGCTACTATGGAATCGATCCGCAAGAACACTGGGAGACGGTGTGTACTGAACAAAGTCCACCACAATCCATTTTTATGTCAGAACTGTGTGAGAAATGGGAAAAACTGGCCTTGTCCTATACCGGGCAGGACACCAAAATTGTTCGCTTTGCTGTGGTGTTTGGTCAAGGAGGCGGGATTCTTCCGCAGATGTTATTGCCAATTAAGCTGAATATATTTGGCCGGATTGGTCATGGGCGTCAGCCGGTGACCTGGGTACATCTACAGGATGTCATGCGGGCGATCGAATTTCTGATGCAGCAGCCGACCCAGCAACAGGTATTTAATGTGGTGGCACCTGAAAAAGTCAGTCAGGCGCAATTTGTCCGGATCGCAGCACAGGTGCTGAAGCGTAAACCTTTATTACCGTTACCAGCTTGCAGTATGAAAATGATGCTAGGTGAACAGTCACAACTGATTCTGAATGGTCAATATGTCCAGCCCAAAGCTTTGCAGGAAGCCGGATTTGAATTTAGCTATCCGACCCTGAAAGAAGCTTTGATTGAAATTTTAAACCGTTAAAGAGTGCGGCTGTAAACGCTGTACCGGACTATAAGGCTGTGGATCTACGATGGTCGGTTGTTCCAGGATTAACTGAGACAGCAATTTTCCAGAAGCAGCACCCATACATAAGCCATTACGGAACTGGCCAAAATTGGTCCAGAGATTGTTCAGATGCGGAATTTTGCCGATATAGGGAATGCCATCCGGGGAGCTTGGTCGTAGACCAGCCCACTGTTTCACAATTGGGAAATCAGCCAGCTCCGGTACCATTTCCAGGCAGGCTTCCAAAATATCCTGACGGATTTCAGCAGAAGGCGAAGTATCAAAACCGACCTGACGCATGCTGGAACCACACAGTACATGACCATCACGACGTGGAATTAGATACATGACCTTGTTCATGCACATGGTTGGTAGCCAGTTTTCTGGTGTTTTAAAGAGCAACATCTGGCCTTGAACCGGATGAACTGGAATGTCCAGACCGAGCTGTTCAGACCAGCGTGCAGACCATGCACCGGTGGCAATGACGAACTGATCTGCTTTAAAGCTCAGGCCATTTTTAGTGGAAACACTGTGTACATGATCTTGCTGGATATTTAGCTGACTAATATTGCAATGCTCTTGCCAAGTGACACGCGGATGCTGTTTAAGGTAAGCAATAATGGACTGTAACAGTCGCGGATTGCGGATATTGGAAAGTTCTGGAAAATAGATCGCCTGTTTAAATTTCGGATCTACTTTGGAATTGATTTGCTGGATTTGAGGCTGATTCAGATATTCGGCATGTTGCTGTGGATCCTGATATTGCTCGGCATAGCGCAGTCCAATTTCAAAATCCGTTTCATCAAAAATCAGCATACCGGTTTCGTGAATCTGGAAATCAATGCCAGTCACCGGTTGCAGTTTCTGGTTCCAGGCTTGATACAGCGGTTTGGCATGGCGGGCGAGGGCATTGACGGCATCGGGATAACGCCAGGGATACATCGGGGAGAGGATACCACCTCCGGCCCAAGAGGCCGCCTGTCCAGCCGCTTGCTGATCGAAAATCGTAATAGAACATCCCTGTTCAAGCAATTCCAGAGCTGACATCAAACCGGTGATGCCCGCTCCGATAATGGCGATATGCATTGCGCCAAGGTCCTTCTATTTTATTTCATGTCTTTCAGTTTGAGCGCCGCTTCTTCCGCAAAGTAGGTCCAGATACCATCTGCACCGGCACGGCGGCAGCACATCAGGGATTCAAGAATCACGCTATCAGATAACCAGCCATTCTGAATCGCAGCAGCCAGCATGGCATATTCGCCACTAACTTGATAAATAAAAGTAGGTACACCGAAGGTATCTTTGACTTCACGAACCACATCCAGATAAGGCATACCCGGTTTAACAATCACCATATCTGCACCTTCCTGGATATCGAGAGCAATTTCATGCAGTGCCTCGGCACGGTTACCGAAATCCATTTGGTAATTGTATTTATTGCCGCCTTTCAGGTTGCTGGCAGAACCAACCGCATCACGGAATGGACCGTAGAAACTAGACGCATATTTGGCTGAATAAGCCATAATAGAGGTATAGATATGGCCATTCTGTTCAAAGGCCTGACGAATTGCACCGATGCGGCCATCCATCATGTCACTTGGCGCGACAATATCAGCACCGGCTTCGGCATGGCTTAAAGTCTGCTTGATCAGTGCTTCAACCGTTTCATCATTCAGCACGTAACCGGTTTCATCAATGATGCCATCCTGGCCATGCGTGGTATAAGGGTCTAGCGCGCCATCAGTGATCAGCACCATTTCCGGTAATTCTTTTTTCAGCAGGCGAACGGTCTTTTGTACCAAGCCATCTTCATGCCAAGCGGCTTCTGCAGTCAGACTTTTATCTTCTTGTGGTGTGACTGGGAACAGCGCCAGCTTATTGACACCCAGTTCCAGCAAACGTTCTGATTTTTTTAACAACAAGTCAGCAGACAGGCGCTGCACATTTGGCATACTTGGAATGTCTTGGGTCTGATTTTGTCCCGGCAGCACAAATACTGGATAAATCAAGTGATCAGCACTGAGATGGGTTTCACGTACCATAGAACGTAAATGCTCATTTTTACGAATACGACGCATGCGAGTTGCAGGAAACGCGGGACGATTGAACGTATAGGTCATAAAAATCTCAGTAATCAGTATTAAACTAGGCCCCTATTGTAGCCCTATCTGAATTTTTTGGGCATAAATTAGCGGTTTTTTATTGTTGTAGCTTCGGGCAGACTTATGACTAAGACAGAAAGAAATTGGACAGGTAATATACATTTAGGTGCAAAAGTGGATATTGAAGTGGTCTTAAACCAGTTGGTACACGCTTTTAATACCTCTCCTTTTTTTAAGCATAATGGCATGACCATGCGAGTGGTCGATGGTCAGATCGAAGCATATGTTGAAATGCAGGATTTCATGATTGGCAATGTGGCATTTCAGATTCTGCATGGTGGTCTTGCAGCGACCATACTCGACAGTATTGGCGGAATTGTGGCTATGGGTGAGCTGTATAAGAAAGCCGAACCGGAAACTATTGCCGATACGATTAAAAAGGTATCACGTCTGGCGACGGTTGATATGCGCGTGGATTATCTAGCGCCCGGTCGTGGTAAATATTTTATTGCCCGTGCAGAAACCTTACGTTTGGGGCGTAAGGGCTGCACCATGCGCATGACCATGGTCAACGATGATGACAAGCCGATTGCCACAGCGATTGCTTCATATGCCTATTAATTAAGTTTATCTCCTCGATCCTGGCTCACTTCGGGCCCGAACTAAGCCCTTATTCCTGGAATAGGGGCTTAGTTTTTTAAACTTCCGAGTAATATTTTTTTGCATATTTTCTAATTTTTATTATTAGAATGCATGAAAATTAAATTAATACGGCTTTCTCATTTTACCCATTGATCAATAAACGGGATATGAATCTATACATTCATGTCAGTGCTGGTCAGTGTGGCTGCGTGACCAAGTCTGTTGGATTTAGGAAAAAATCAATGACAGATGTACAAGACACCCTGCCAGAAAACGCATCTGATGCAACTTCGGATCAAGCTTTAAAAAATAAACGTAAAAAGGCCCTGAGTATTGTTGCCCTCCTTATAGTGATTGCACTAGTGCTGTTTCTGGTGTGGAAATTCTTTCTGAACAATTCAGTCAGTACTGAAAATGCTTATGTCGGTGCTGAAACGGCTTCTATCACGTCTATGGTGAGTGGCCAGATTGCTGAAGTACTTGTCCATGATACCCAAGCGATCAAACAGGGCGATATCCTGGCCAAAATCGATGACCGTGATGCCAAAATTGCAGTGGCTCAGGCACGTGCAGAACTGACCAAAGCCAAGCGCCAGTACAAACAGACTGCGGCCAATAGCGGGGCTTTAAGCTCACAGATTGGGGTTAGTGATGATGCAATTCGCAGTGCCGAAGCCCAGCTGGCTCAGGCTCAGGCAGCCTTACATAAAGCACAAGATGAATATACGCGTCGTGAAAAACTCAGTGCGAGCGGTGCAGTGTCTAAAGAAGAACTCAGTACAGCACAATCTGCATTGGATACGGCCAAAGCTGGCGTAGCTTCTGCTGAAGCGGGTCTGGCACAAGCAAGATCCAGCCAGAAAGCCGCACAAAGCAATTTAGCGGCGAATGAAGCCTTGATTCAAGGCGCGAATGAAAATTCGACTCCTGATGTACTTGTGGCTGAAGCTAAACTGAAACAGGCCGAGCTAGACTTAGAACGTACTGTAATTAAAGCACCTTTTGATGGGGTGGTTTCACGCCGTTCAATTCAGGTGGGTCAACGTGTTGCGCCAGGTACAATGCTGATGATGGTCGTACCAGTAGATCAGCTCTATGTTGATGCCAATTTCAAAGAAAGCCAGCTGGAAAAAGTCCGTGTGGGGCAGAAAGCTGAACTGACGTCTGATCTGTATGGTAAATCGGTGAAATATCACGGTACCGTGGTGGGCTTCTCTGGTGGTACAGGTTCAGCCTTTGCTCTGATTCCGGCTCAGAATGCCACAGGCAACTGGATCAAAGTGGTACAGCGTTTACCAGTGCGTATCCAGCTAGATCCGAAAGAACTGGCCGAGCATCCGCTACGTGTGGGTCTATCGATGGAAGCTGAAATCCACTTTAAGAAGTAATTCCCGATGAATAAATATGTTCCATATGGGAATTTGACGGGCGGCAAGCTGATGCTGGCGGCCTTTGTGCTGGCTTTGGCGAATTTCATGGTCGTACTCGATATGACCATTGCAAACGTCTCGGTGCCGCATATTACCGGTAGTCTGGCGGTGTCCAGCTCTCAAGGCACCTGGGTCATCACTTCTTATGCAGTTGCAGAAGCGATCTGTGTGCCTTTGACCGGCTGGCTGGCAGGTCGCTTTGGTAGTGTGCGCCTGTTCGGTGTTTGCTTACTCGGCTTTACCATTTTTTCAATTCTGTGCGGGATTTCAACCAGCCTGGAAATGCTGGTATTTTGCCGGATCGGGCAGGGGCTGTTTGGTGGCCCGATCATGCCGCTGAGTCAGACTTTATTGCTACGAATTTTCCCACCCGAAAAACAATCCCAAGCGATGGGCATGTGGGCGATGACCACTGTAGTCGGACCGATTTTAGGCCCAATTCTTGGTGGTACGATTAGTGATAACCTGTCTTGGCACTGGATTTTCTTTATCAATATTCCGGTCGGTCTGTTCTGTGGTCTGGCTGCATTGAAACTGTTAAAACCAGCTGAAACTGCAACCAATGCATTGAAGATTGATAAAGGTGGTTTGTTCTTACTGATTCTTTGGATTGGTGCGCTGCAATTAATGTTAGATCTCGGTCATGAACATGACTGGTTTAGCAGTTCCTTTATTGGAACCTTGGCAGTGCTTGCCATAGTGGGTTTAATCATCTTTACCATTTGGGAACTGACCGAGCGGCATCCAATTGTGGATATCCGGATCTTCCGATATCGTGGATTTACCTTTGCCGTGTTGTCACTGGCCTTTGCCTTCGGTGCCTTCTTTTCCAGTATTGTTCTCATTCCGCAATGGGTGCAGATTAATCTCGGTTATACCGCAACCTGGGCAGGTTATCTGACCGCGACCATGGGTTTTGGTAGCCTGTTGATGTCACCGATTGTGGCGAAGATGGCAACCAAATATGACCAGCGCATTTTGGCCAGTTTTGGTTTGACCTTGCTTGCCGTGGTGACTTTAATGCGGGCATTCTGGACTACGGATGCTGATTTTATGGCATTGGCCTGGCCACAGATTCTGCAAGGTTTTGCGGTACCGTTCTTCTTCATCCCACTCTCCAATATGGCGTTGGCCTCAGTACAGCCGCAGGAAATGGCTTCAGCTGCTGGTTTGATGAACTTTCTGCGGACCATGGCCGGGGCGATTGGTGCGTCGATTGCAGTCACGATCTGGGATGATCATAGTAAAGTGGCCCGCAGTGAGCTGGTCGGTAAACTGAATGTCGAAGAAACTCAGAATACCTTAATGGCACAGGGCATGAGTTCGGACAGTGCCTTGGGTTATATTTCCAGTCTGGTGGATAAAGAAGCATTAACGCTGTCTGCTAATCACCTATTTTTGATTTTGGCGATGGTTTTTATTTTTGCTGCTTTAATCGTCTGGTTGGCACCACGACCCAAAGCGGGTGTGGGTGGAATGCCATCACATTAATATTTTCCAACATAAAAAACCGCTAACTATTTAGCGGTTTTTTTCGATCTTATAAATCTGATTTGGCCCGTTTCAAAGCATTTTGCCATTTAACTAAATGGGCTTCACGTTCATCGGACTGCATTTTCGGTTCAAAGGCCCGATCCAGCTGCCAGGATTGAGCAATTTCATTTAAATTAGAAAATACGCCTGATTTTAAACCAGCCATCGCTGCTGCACCCCAAGCGGTGGATTCCAGCATCTTCGGACGCAACACAGGCACATTGAGCAGGTCAGCCTGGAACTGCATCAGCATATCATTACAGCTGGCGCCACCATCGACGCGTAGTTCTTTTAAAGGATGGGCAATATCCGATTGCATCGCAGTCAATACATCGGAGACCTGAAAGGCAATCGATTCCAGCGCGGCGCGGGCAATATGGGCCTTATTGGTTCCTCGTGACATGCCACAAAGCAGGGCACGGGCTTCACTATCCCAATGCGGTGCACCCAATCCGGTAAAAGCAGGAACTAAGACCACGCCGTCAGTATCTTCAACTTTACAGGCCAACTTCTCTATATCACTGCTTTTTTGAATGATGCCAAGCCCATCACGTAGCCATTGCACCACTGCACCGGCCATAAAAACACTACCTTCTAAGGCATAACTGGTCTGTTCCTGTGCCTGCCAGGCGAGGGTAGAAAGCAATTTATTCTGGCTGAGCTGAATGTCATGGCCGGTATTAAATAGCATAAAACAGCCAGTGCCATAGGTATTTTTTGCCATACCGGGTTCGAAACAAGACTGGCCAAACAAGGCAGATTGCTGATCACCCAGAATGCCGGTAATGGGAATGGTGGCTCCTAACAAACCCGGTGCTGTATCTGCAATATGACAATCGGAACTGATGATTCGTGGCAGAACTGAAGCAGGGATATTAAATAGGTCTAGTAGTTCCTCATCCCAGCGTTGAGTATGCAGATTCATCAACATGGTACGGGACGCATTACTGGCTTCGATGATATGCTCGGCACCTTGAGTCAGGTTCCAGATCAGCCAGCTATCAATAGTGCCAAAAGCGACATGACCTTGTTCTGCAAGTTCACGTAAGCCATCCACATGTTCCAATAACCAGACCAGCTTGCCAGCACTGAAATAAGGATCAATCCGTAGCCCGGTTTTTTGTTGTACCTGATCCATCTGGCCTTGCTGTATCAGCTGATTACACCAGTCTGTTGCACGACGATCCTGCCAGATAATCGCTGGTGCAAGAGGCTTCCCATTACGACAATCCCATACCACAGTCGTTTCACGCTGGTTGGTCAGGCCAATCGCTTTAATATCTTTGGCCAGAATCCGGGCAGTAGCAAGCGCCTGTTGTACCACTGCAATTTGCGAGCTCCAGATTTCCTGTGCATCCTGTTCGACCCAGCCGGAATGTGGGGTCTGGATATGGGTTTCGCGTTGAGCTGTTGCCTGAATCTGTCCGTGTTCATTAAAGATGATTGCACGGCTAGATGTCGTTCCCTGGTCGAGTGCCAATAAATAGCTCATAATTTTTTTAAATGCTGACTTGAATTATGAAATATTAGCGCAATTATGTAATCAGGCGCATTCAAAAGTGTATTTGTGTAGAAAATGCATCGTATTTTTTGCCAGTTATGCTATGATGAGCTTGTACTTTGGGGATGTTCTTGGCTTCGACGCCGATGATGAAACTCATAGATGCATGCCGAGAGCGCATTTTCTCTCGTAAATAAAATTTGCATTTAAATAGTCGCAAACGACGAAACTTACGCTCTAGCAGCCTAAGGGCTGCTTGTCCGCATCTCTGAATACTTGTGGTTAGAGATCCCGACTGAAGCGAACGCACACAAGTCCGTATAGAGTCAAGCCTCGGGGCTTTATATCAAATCTAGAGGATCGCACCTTGAACCCTGTTCGTCGGGTCTCTTGGTGTTAAAACAATAGACGATATCTAAGCATGTAGTATTCTCGAGCGTAGTGTTGGCGGACGCGGGTTCAACTCCCGCCATCTCCACCAAAATTCTTTTTATAAATCAGCCACTTATATAAGTGGCTTTTTTATTGGCTACATGTTTATTTTAAGCGTTTACCAAATTCAGTTTAAGATGAAAAAGTTTTTTAATATTAGCTGATTACTTAGGGTATTTAATTAATCATAAGACCTCTTTCATAAATCATTTTTTGCTCAGTTCCAAGTTGTAGATTCCAGCGATTAAATTGAATCTCAAACCAAGCCTTTTACCTCTATTTCGATAATGCTCAGCAAGGATTTTGAAGGTTTTCAGGCTGCCAAATACATGCTCAATTCCGATTCTTCTTTTATTGATTTCTTGATTATAGATTTTCAATTCAGGATCCAATTTACAGTGTCTTTTGGCTTTTAA
>NZ_VPEG01000040.1:0-25579 GCF_013417275.1 Acinetobacter sp. YH16038
ACAGGAAAATTAATGACTATAAATTGATTTTAGATTCAGATTTAAAGTGCTTAACATTTACTCTAGGGTGTGAAAATATTAATTATAGAAATTTTCTTAAAAAATAATTTTTTAGATTGCTACATTATGGAGAATGTAGCAATCACCGACCTTATAAATTTTACCCTTCCAAAACCTCTTCCAGCAATTCCTCACTCGGCGCAAAGTAATACGCACCATCCATTGGAGTCACGAAGTGTAGCAAGCGGTCATGGATCCCATCGCCTGATGTACCAAACATGCGCACTAACATGGCATCAATGATTTTCAGGTCTTTGGTATAAGCAATGAAGAATAGACCTTGGTCACCACGACCATCTCCATAAGGCAGAGAGTGACGTAGAATTTCCATTTCCTCGCCTCCCTCATCTTCAACGACAGTACGAGCGATATGCGCATTGGCAGGTTTTACCTCATCCTCGAGTTCAATCGATTCAAGTTTGGTACGACCCATCACTTGTTCTTGAGCATCGACTTTGAGTTTCTTCCATTTATCCAGGTTATGCGCATAACGCTGTGCAAAAATGAATGAACCGTCTTGGAAAATGCCAGCATCTTCACCCAGTAAAGCCACTTCAGCTCGATCATCCGGGAATTGCGGATTTTCAGTCCCATCAATGAAACCGGTAATATCACGGCCATCAAAGTAACGGAAGCAAACACGCTCATCTAGTACTTCAACCTGATCGCGAATACCTTCAAAGAAAGACTGACTCAAGGCGAAACAGATATCGGCACGCGCACTGGCAATATGGATCAGCACATCTGCCGGTACCACAGGCATATTAAATGAACCTTGAATTGGCTCTAATTGTTTAAAACCAGCAGGTGCCTGTTCATACAATTTTGACCAGAGTTCAGGACCAAAAGCGACAGCCGTTTTAATTTGCGCATTCGGATGTTGGGTAATCAGGCGATCGCGTGTCGTAAATAGCTGTTTTAATCGTTCCTTAAAATCTTCAATACTGAGATCTTTCAGGCGTAAAACAATAAAGCGAGCATGATCTGAAGGTAATGGCAAAATTACAGATTGGGCTGTCATTCATGGCTCCTGTAATAAATTTTCTGTATCCAATCCTGCTATTGTGCCTGAAGCGCTATAGAGTGAATAGTATGCAGTCTGATGTTTAAGCAATTTTTTTGGCTGAAAATATTGGAAAAGTCATATAATTAGATCCTGAATTTGAATGAGTTAAATCTCTATGTCCTATCAAGTCTGGTTTGCTTATATGTTAGCCTGTTGGGTGATCAGTATTTCCCCAGGTGCGGGTGCTATTGCTTCAATGTCGAGCGGACTGAATTATGGCTTTCGACATGGATACTGGAATGCGCTCGGCCTGCAACTCGCCCTATTGGTTCAAATTGCTATTGTGGCTGCCGGGGCAGGGGTATTGTTCGCGACTACACCTTGGGCATTTCTTGCTGTGAAATGGTTTGGGGTTGCCTATTTACTGTATCTGGCCCTTTTGCAGTGGAAAGCACCAGCGCAGTCGATTGAAATTAAACATGAACTCGCACGAAAATCAGCTGGGAAACTCGTCATCCACGGTTTTCTGGTCAATATGAGTAATCCCAAAGCGATTGTATTTTTGCTGGCAGTATTGCCGCAATTTCTGGACTTATCTAAACCGCAATGGATTCAATATGTGATTATGGCCGCGACTATGGTAACGATTGATCTGATCGTGATGGCAGGCTATACCGGTCTGGCTGCCAAGGTTCTGCGTCTTCTGAAATCGCCAAAACAGCAGAAAGTCATGAATCGAACTTTTGCCAGCTTGTTCGCTGGAGCCGCATTTTTATTGAGTCTAGTGCATCAGTAGGAGAACCTCTTCTTACAGGAGAGGGAATTCAACGATCTCTTAAAGAATCATCTGTAAAAATTCATCTTCAGTCATGACCTCCATACCATGCTGTTTAAATAATGCAGCCGTCACGCCATCACCCTGAATTTTATTCCCAGTAAATGAACCATCATAAATCAGCTTGCTGCCGCAAGATGGACTATTGGCTTTGAGGATGGCATGTGTCGCTTGAAATCTTTGGGCAAGATCTAAAGCGGCATAGGCGCCTTTGATAAAGGCATCGGAAACATCTGTACCATTTATATCTATAACATGAGCTTGGTACAGCAGCACCTCTCGACCATCGCCAGATTGAATCTCTGCTGCAGGTCGGGGTATAGGCAAACCACCACTGACTTCAGGGCAAATCGTGACATATTGATCCGGCAATAAATAATCGACCAACTCTTTTACCAGACAGTCGCGACCATCATAACGGACCTTGTGTCCGAGCAAGCAGGCACTGATCAGATAAAATTTGCCTGCCATGCCTTAAGCCAGTTTTTTAAACTTCTGTAGGATAAAAATAGCGGCAAACAGCACTGACATGGTCAGCACAATGGTCAGACCTGTTGACGTATTCAGACCTGCACTTGACCAGAGTCCGACTGTCACACCAATTTGTGCAATCACAAAAGCCCAGATCACCATTTGACGAGGAGAATTTGCCAGTAGGCGAGCCGTCAAAGCTGGAATCACCAGCAATGCACCCATCAAGAGTGAACCGACCGCACGTAATGCCAATACAGTAAACAATGCCAATAACAGCATAAAGATCAGACGTTGCAGTTTTGCATTCACCCCTTCACTGATCGCCATATCAGGATCAATTGCAATTTGGATTTGTGCCTGCCAGCTTTTATATAGAACGGCCAATGCCAAGATAATCACGACGGCAAAAGTAGGAAGATCTGTCCATGAAATGGTGAGTAGATCACCAAACAAATAGCTAAGCAGTTCCGGTCTTAAATTCGGTAAATGCTGAATGAATAACAGCCCTGAACAGAGCAGGGTGGCGGAGCAGAGTGCAAGCAGCGCATCATTTGGCAAGCGTGGGTCATACAGTACCCAAAGTACAGCGACCAATAAGACTGCAATAAAGCTGACACCCATCCAGAGTGGCAGGCTCATCGCACCAGCAATTGCAACACCGAGCAAAGTACCATGTGCCATGGTATCTGCAAAGAAAGACATACGGCGCCACAGCATCAGACAGCCGAGTGGTGCGGTCAGGAACACCAAGAGTGTTCCCATAATCCATGCAGGTAATAGGAGAGATAACCAATCCATCATGGCTTAAGCTTCCGGCTCGGGGTGAATGTGGGGACGTGAATCGTGCTGACAAGGTGTCGCGGAGTCACCATGGGCACAGTGATCATGATGATGCTGGTAGAATACCCGGTTAGTACCGAAGATGGCCTGATATTCTGGATGCTGCTGCACACTTTCTGGCAGGCCGCTACAACAGATATGCTTATTCAGACAAACCACGCGATGCGTGCCTTGCATCACCCATTGCAGGTCATGCGAGACCATTAAAATGGCACAGCCATATTTTTCCGGCAGGCTACGCACATATTCATACAGTTCAGCCTCAGACTGAATATCTAGACCCTGCATCGGTTCATCCAGTACCAGAATATCCGGCTGACGTAATAAGGCGCGAGCCAACAACACACGTTGACGTTCACCGCCGGAAAGCTGTTGTACTTTAGAATTTTCCAGTTTGGCAATGCCGGTATCACGGATGATTTCTGCCGTAATATCCGCAGGGCATTTTTCTAGAGCTAACAGGTCTTTGACACGTAGTGGCAGACTATGTGAAGGATTGAATTTCTGTGGCACATAAGAGAATTTTAGCTTGCGCGCCGTTTTGATTTCACCGGATTTCGGTTTGACGATCCCAAGCATGACCTTTATTAAGGTCGACTTACCGGCACCGTTCGGACCAATCAGCGTAACAATCTCTTTCTCCTGCAAAGAGAAATCAATGGCCTTTAAAATGTCACGATCATCAATATTGACCCAGATCTTGGAAAGCTGGATCAAGGGAGATGCATTCAAGCTTTGTTGCGACACTGCTGACAGATTCCTGAAATTTCGATAATGCTGTGGTGTGCACTAAAATCATCTGAAGCCGCCAAGGCATCCAGTTGTTCTAATAAACCTTGTGCAGATGCTTCTTTGACTGCTTTACATTCAGTACAAATCAAGAATGCCGCCTGATGGCCTTCACGCGGATGGCAGCAGGGAATATAGGCATTAATAGAGGTCAGGCGGTGAATAAAGCCTTTTTCTAATAAAAAGTCGAGTGTACGGTACACGGTCGGTGGGGCAGCGGGACGGTCGCTGGCATTTTTCATTTGTGCCAGCAGGTCATACGCACCCATCGGGCCGCTTGCATTCAGAATCAGTTCCAGTACCTCTTTGCGTAAAGGAGTGAGGCGTGCGCCACTTGCCGCACAAAGACTCTCTGCTTCGGCCAGACGTTGCGCGACATTTGGATGGTCGTGTACGCCGTGCAATGCATTGTGGTGTTCGTGCGAACATGAACCCATAGTTCACCTCAGGTGCGAAACTGAAAATTAAAAGATTTCAAATCTTAACATGAAGCGCCCAGAGTTTCGATTGGGCATAGGTATTTTTGTGATTTTGTTATATTATAACACTATTAAATTTGTCCTTATATAGTGATTTCTCTTCATGTTCCGTTTCCTTGCCCTGTGTAGTCTGGCTTTGTTCAGTACCCTTAGCTGGTCGCAAAGTTTGGTGGTTTCAACGCAGCCGATTTATCTGATTGCCAAGACCATTACTCAAGGCGTGGAACAGCCGACTTTATTATTGGCCAATCAAAGCGGTCATGATGTCAGCCTGACCCCGGCACACCGTAAAACGATTCAGGATGCTGGTCTGGTGATCTGGTTAGGGCAGGCACATGAAGCACCGTTGGCAAAAGTGTTGAACAATAACAATAAAAGTATCGCGATTTTAGATTCGGGTATTCTGACCACTTTGCCAATGCGTAATCCACGTGGGCAGGCCTTAAAAGATACCGTCGATACTCATGTTTGGCTCGATCCCAATAATGCAGTACGTATCGGTTTCTTTATTGCAGCCTTACGTTCTCAGCAGCTGCCTGAGCATCGGGAAGCCTATTGGAAAAATGCGCGTGAATTTGCCCAAACCATGTTTTTGACTGCACAGCGTTATAGTTCTACAAGTAAAGCCAGACCTTATTGGTCCTATCATGATGCCTATCAATATCTGGAACGCCCATTGAATCTGAAGTTTATGGGAGCTTTAACCGATGACCCACATGTGTCACCAACCGTGGCGCAAATCAAATATCTGCAAGACACTCGTGTGCAGAGCAAAATGTGTCTGCTGGCAGAAGCGCATGCTGGTGAAAATCAGTACCGAAAACTGAAACCGATTGTGTTCCAGAGTGTCGATGAAAGCATGAGTGGGGCAGGGGACTTTATCCAGGCCTGGCAGAAATTGGCCGAGCAAACCCGTAAATGTGTGTTAAATGCCCATCAATGATTTAAAAATAATCAAGTTTTGATTAGTTTGCCAGCATTTGATCTGTTGAAAAAAACACGACTAAGGTCGGGAAAAGATTGCATGTTCAGGGGTGTAACTCTATAATGCCTGCGATTAAAAATAATCATCAGCTAAACTTGTCAAGCATGCTTGCTGTGAGTGAATAAATAATGAGCCGAACTAGTCGCTTGATTGACCGACGATTAGCGAAAGCTTTAGTCCTCTTACAAGCATTAATGATTCCTGTTTCAGCCTTGATTGGCTGGGTCGTGAAAGACTCAACCGTAGCCTTGAGTGCCGCTTTGGGGGCGTTCGTCTGCTGGCTTGCGAGTTGTTATTTTTCATGGCAATCATTTCGAGCGGCAGGAGCCCGGGCATCTAAGCAGGTTCTTTCGAACATGTATAAAGGCTTGATGGGCAAGTTTGCAATTGTGATTGTTGGTTTCATTTTAATTTTAAGCAATGTCAAGCCGTTATCCCCGGTTGCGTTGTTTTGTGGTTTTATGCTCGTTCAAGCCATGTCGTGGGTCGCTCCTTTTTGGGTGTCACGTCTACAAAAACGAGTTTAAACACAACAAAAAATTGAAAAGTTTTTTTAGGAGCAGGCGAGATATCAAGCAGCACGCGATATTCGTTTGTTCTATAGTTTTTTGACATTGACCAGGTGTGATTTATGGCTGCTGAAGAACATGCCCTTACTTCGACCGAGTATATCAAGCATCACTTGACCAATATGACCTATGGCAAAATGCCAGACGGTACATGGAAATTGGCTGAGAACGGTGCTGAAGCTCAACAGATGGGGTTCACTGCTATTCACTTGGATTCAATGGGTTGGTCAATCGGCCTTGGTATCATTTTCTGCTTGTTATTCTGGCTCGTAGCGAAAGCTGCAAACTCTGGTGTTCCTACCAAGTTCCAGTCTGCAATCGAAATGATTATCGAGTTTGTTGACTCAAGTGTACGCGATACCTTCCATGGTAAATCGCGTTTGATCGCTCCACTAGCGCTAACCATCTTCGTGTGGATTTTCCTCATGAACTTGATGGACCTTATCCCGGTTGACTGGATTCCTTATGTCGCTCAACACGTGATTGGTGGCCTGTTTGGTATTGATCCACACCACGTATACTTCAAGATCGTTCCATCTACTGACCCTAACATTACCCTTGGTATGTCATTGTCTGTATTTGCACTTATCTTGTTCTACAGCATCCGTGAAAAAGGTGTTGGCGGCTTCGTTGGTGAACTAGCACTTAACCCATTTAACCCAAGTAACCCAGTTGCAAAAGCGATCCTTATTCCAGTGAACTTGATTCTGGAATTGGTAACCTTCCTTGCACGTCCAGTTTCATTGGCTCTACGACTATTCGGTAACATGTATGCGGGTGAGTTAATCTTCATTCTTATCGCGTTATTACCGTTCTGGATCCAGTGGGCGTTATCTGTGCCTTGGGCGATCTTCCACATTCTTGTTATTACGCTACAAGCATTCATTTTCATGATGCTGACTATCGTATACTTGAGCATGGCAAGCGAAAAGCATTAATGGTATTGCCTAACTGTCACGGGATGGTTGGGCACAATTTTTTAACTTAATTTGGTATAAACCTAACCTCTGAGGAATTATCATGGAACTCACTTTAGGTCTAGTTGCAATTGCATCTGCTATCTTGATCGCTTTCGGTGCTTTAGGTACTGCGATTGGTTTTGGTCTTCTAGGCGGCCGTTTCCTTGAAGCTGTAGCTCGTCAACCAGAATTGGCTCCACAACTTCAAACTCGTATGTTCTTAATCGCGGGTCTTCTTGATGCTGTGCCTATGATCGGTGTTGGTATTGGCTTGTTCTTCATCTTCGCTAATCCATTTGTAGGTTAATCAGCTTAATTCCGAAATTCACTATTTGAGGAATTTGCAATGAATATCAACCTCACATTGTTTGGCCAAGCGATTGCGTTTGCGATTTTCGTCGCATTCTGCATGAAGTTTGTATGGCCACCACTAATCAATGCGATTAGTGAACGTCAGCGTAAAATCGCTGATGGCTTAAATGCTGCTGAAAAAGCGAAGGCTGACCTTGCAGATGCGCAAGCACAAGTGAAAGCTGAACTGGACGCGGCAAAAGCACAAGCGGCTCAATTGATCGAACAAGCGAACCGTCGTGCAGCGCAATTGGTCGAAGAAGCTCGTACCCAAGCATCAGCTGAAGGTGAGCGTATTCGTCAACAAGCTAAAGAAGCTGTTGATACTGAAATCAATGCTGCTCGCGAAGAATTACGTCAACAAGTGGCTGCTCTTGCAGTTGCTGGTGCTGAGAAAATTCTTAGCCAGCAAGTTGACGCAGAAGCTCACAATGCCATGCTGACTCAGCTGGCTGCTAAACTTTAAGAGAGGCGGATTATGGCTGAACTCTTGACGTTGGCACGCCCTTACGCTAAAGCAGCATTTGCTTACGCTTCTGAGCAAGGTACAGCTGACTCTTGGTCAACTGCACTTGAATTGCTCAGTGCTGCGGTGCAAGACGAAGCATTTTCAGCTTATCTAAATCGCCCTGAGTTGACACCTGCTGAGCAGGTGGCACTTTTTGCTAAAGTTTTAGGCGAAGACCAAACGCCTGCAGTGTCAAACTTTTTGACTATGCTTGCTGAAAACGCACGTTTGGCTTTGCTTCCTGAAATCGCTGCAGAATATGAACAGCTCAAATCACAGAATAACAATACTGTGGATGTTGTAATTGAATCAGCATTCCCGTTGACTTCTGTACAGGAACAACTTCTTACTCATGCGTTAGAGAAAAAATTCAATGCAGCAGTAAACGTTTCTGTAGAAGTTAACCCGGCATTAATCGCGGGTGTGGTTATTCGTGCAGGCGACCAAGTGATAGATGATTCTGCGCTTAATAAGCTTGAAAAAATGCGTACTCGTCTTCTAGCTTAATTGCATATAAGAAGACTGAACTTTAAAAAGATTGAGGTATAGCGCAATGCAACAACTGAATCCATCCGAGATCAGTGCGCTCATTAAACAGCGTATCGGCGATCTGGACACCAGCGCGACCGCTAAAAACGAAGGTACCATTGTTATGGTATCCGACGGTATTGTGCGCATTCACGGCCTTGCTGATGCAATGTACGGTGAAATGATCGAATTCGACGGCGGCTTATACGGTATGGCACTGAACCTAGAACAGGATTCAGTGGGCGTCGTTGTTTTAGGTAACTACTTAAACCTTCAAGAAGGTCAAAAAGCTCGTTGTACAGGTCGTGTATTAGAAGTTCCGGTTGGTCCTGAACTTCTTGGCCGTGTCGTAGACGCTTTGGGTAACCCGATTGATGGTAAAGGCCCTATTGATGCAAAACTGACTGATGCTGTTGAAAAAGTAGCACCAGGCGTAATTTGGCGTCAATCAGTGGATCAACCTGTACAAACTGGTTATAAATCAGTAGATACAATGATCCCAGTAGGCCGTGGTCAACGTGAGTTGATCATTGGTGACCGTCAGACTGGTAAAACAGCTATGGCGATCGACGCGATCATCGCTCAGAAAAACTCTGGCATTAAATGTATCTACGTTGCAGTTGGTCAAAAACAATCAACTATTGCAAACGTAGTACGTAAGCTGGAAGAAACTGGCGCTATGGCGTATACAACTGTTGTAGCAGCAGCTGCAGCCGATCCAGCAGCAATGCTGTTCTTGGCTCCATACTCTGGCTGTACAATGGGTGAATACTTCCGTGACCGCGGTGAAGACGCTCTGATCATCTATGATGACTTGTCTAAACAAGCTGTTGCTTACCGTCAAATTTCATTGCTTCTTCGTCGTCCACCAGGTCGTGAAGCTTATCCAGGTGACGTGTTCTATCTACATTCACGTCTACTTGAACGTGCTTCTCGTGTATCTGCTGACTACGTTGAGAAATTCACTAACGGTGAAGTTAAAGGCCAAACTGGTTCATTAACTGCATTGCCGATTATTGAAACTCAAGCAGGTGACGTATCTGCATTCGTACCAACCAACGTAATTTCGATTACTGACGGTCAGATCTTCCTTGAAACATCATTGTTCAACGCGGGTATCCGTCCTGCTGTGAACGCGGGTATCTCTGTATCTCGTGTTGGTGGTTCTGCGCAGACTAAAGTCATCAAGAAATTGTCTGGTGGTATCCGTACTGCACTTGCACAGTACCGTGAATTGGCAGCGTTTGCTCAGTTCGCTTCTGACCTTGACGAAGCAACTCGTAAACAGCTTGAACACGGTCAACGCGTAACTGAGCTTATGAAGCAAAAACAATATGCTCCATACTCAATCGCTGACCAAGCTGTATCAGTTTATGCATCTAACGAAGGCTACATGGCTGACGTAGAAGTGAAGAAAATCGTAGACTTTGACGCTGCGTTAATTGCTTACTTCCGTTCAGAACACGCTGCGTTAATGCAAAAAATTGACGAGACTGGTGCTTGGGATAAAGATATCGAAGCTGAATTCAAAGCTGGTATTGAAAAATTCAAAGCGACTCAAACTTACTAATTTAGCAACTTGCTAGATTGGTGTTGGTTTGGTTCACGGAATCAACCTTCGAGGGCTCGTAAGGGCCTTCGAATACTAGGTTAAGCGTATGGCAAATTTAAAAGAAATTCGCGCCAAAGTAGCTAGTATCAAAAGCACGCAGAAAATTACTCGCGCGATGCAGATGGTAGCAGCTTCTAAGATGCGTCGTGCGCAAGAGCGCATGGCACAAGGCCGTCCGTATGCCGAAAATATGCACCGTGTAATTGCTCATTTGGTACAAGCGAATCCTGAATATAAACACCGTTATATGGTTGAACGTCCTGTTAAGCGCGTTGGCTATATCATTGTGTCTTCAGATCGTGGCCTTGCTGGTGGTTTGAACATTAACCTGTTCAAGAAAGTGGTAAAACACGTTCAACAGCAACAAGAGCAGTCAATTGAAGTTCAATTTGCTTTGATTGGTCAAAAAGCGGTTTCGTTTTTTAAAAACTACGGCGGTAAAGTGCTTGGTGCGACCACTCAAGTGGGCGACACTCCAAGTCTTGAACAGTTATCTGGTTCTGTACAGGTGATGTTAGACGCTTATGATAAAGGCGAATTAGATCGTATTTATCTGGTTTCTAACGGCTTTGTCAACGCCATGACTCAAAACCAAAAGATCGAACAGCTTGTTCCTTTGGCAGCTGCTGAAGAAGACAAGACGCTTAACCGTCAATACGGTTGGGATTACATCTACGAGCCTGAAGCTGAAGAGCTTTTAAATGGCTTGTTGGTTCGTTACATCGAGTCTGTGGTGTATCAAGGTGTGATCGAAAACATCGCGTGTGAGCAGTCTGCTCGTATGGTTGCAATGAAAGCTGCAACTGATAACGCGGGTGAATTGATCAAGAACCTGCAACTTATTTATAACAAGCTGCGTCAAGCCGCGATTACTCAGGAAATTTCTGAGATCGTTGGTGGTGCCGCTGCCGTTTAACATATATTAGTTTGAATTGAGGAGACAGCAATGAGTAGCGGTCGTATCATTCAGATCATCGGCGCGGTTATCGACGTCGAGTTTGAACGTAACAGCGTTCCTAAGATCTATGACGCTCTCCAAGTTGACGGTACTGAAACTACATTAGAAGTTCAGCAACAACTTGGTGATGGCGTAGTTCGTACTATTGCAATGGGTTCTACTGAAGGCCTTAAGCGTGGTTTGAACGTAACTAACACTAACGCTCCGATCTCTGTACCAGTAGGTACAGCGACTCTTGGCCGTATCATGGACGTTCTTGGTCGCCCGATCGACGAAGCTGGTCCTGTTGCGACTGAAGAGCGTTTACCAATTCACCGTCAAGCGCCTTCTTATGCAGAACAAGCGGCTTCTACTGACCTTCTAGAAACTGGTATTAAAGTCATCGACTTACTATGCCCGTTCGCGAAAGGTGGTAAAGTTGGTCTGTTCGGTGGTGCCGGTGTTGGTAAAACTGTAAACATGATGGAGTTGATCAACAACATCGCGAAAGCGCACTCAGGTTTATCTGTGTTTGCTGGTGTTGGTGAACGTACTCGTGAAGGTAATGACTTCTATCACGAAATGAAAGACTCTAACGTTCTTGACAAAGTAGCAATGGTCTACGGTCAGATGAACGAGCCACCAGGTAACCGTTTACGCGTAGCGTTGACTGGTTTGACTATGGCTGAGTACTTCCGTGATCAAAAAGACGAAAACGGTAAAGGCCGTGACGTACTATTGTTCGTCGACAACATCTATCGTTATACACTAGCGGGTACTGAAGTATCAGCACTTCTAGGCCGTATGCCATCTGCAGTAGGTTACCAACCGACTCTTGCAGAAGAGATGGGTGTTCTTCAAGAACGTATTACATCTACTAAGTCTGGTTCTATTACGTCAATCCAAGCGGTATACGTACCTGCCGATGACTTAACAGATCCATCGCCTGCAACTACGTTCGCTCACTTGGACGCAACTGTTGTATTGAGCCGTGACATCGCTTCTCAAGGTATTTACCCTGCGATTGATCCACTTGACTCTACTTCACGTCAGCTAGATCCACTTGTAGTTGGTACTGAGCATTACGAAATCGCTCGTTCAGTTCAAAACGTTCTTCAACGTTATAAAGAATTGAAAGACATTATCGCAATTCTTGGTATGGACGAATTGTCAGAAGAAGACAAACTTACTGTATACCGTGCACGTAAGATCCAACGTTTCTTCTCTCAACCGTTCCACGTAGCTGAAGTGTTTACTGGTGCTCCTGGTAAACTTGTACCGCTTAAAGAAACGATTCGTGGCTTTAAAGGTCTTCTAGCTGGTGAATACGATCACATCCCAGAACAAGCGTTCTACATGGTTGGTGGTATTGACGAAGTGATTGCTAAAGCTGAGAAACTTTAATTAGTTCCCTAATTTAGGAGATTCTCATGGCGACTATGCAATGTGACGTTGTAAGTGTTCAAGAGTCTTTGTACTCAGGCACTGTAACTATGCTAATTGCTAAAGGTGCTGGCGGTGAGTTAGGTATTATGCCTGGTCACGCTCCGCTGGTAACTTTGCTCCAACCTGGCGCGATCCGCGTTATTTTGGAAAACGGTACAGAAGAATTAATCTATGTATCTGGTGGTGTTCTAGAAGTTCAACCGCATGTTGTTACGGTTCTTGCTGATACAGCAGTCCGTGCAGAAAACTTGGATGAAGCGGCAATTATTGAAGCGCGTAAACACGCTGAACAATTGCTAGCAAATCAAAAGAGCGATTTGGACTCTGCTGCTGCTTTGGCTGCTCTTGCAGAAACTGCTGCTCAGCTGGAAACGATCCGCAAAATCAAAAACCGTGCAATGTAATTGCTGGTTTAAGATTGAAAAAACCACCCGAAAGGGTGGTTTTTTTATATAAAAACTATTTTGAAAAAAGTTACCAGATTTTAGCCTTATGAATAATTATTTTAAGAAAACTATATGGCTCTAATTTGTACCACTCGATATAACTTTTACCTGCGCTGCGTAATCTTTTGAACCAATCTGTAAGCAAAGTCATAGTCAGAAAAAAACAATGCTAAGTTGATATGGCGTCTTTAAGCTTTTCAGATTTATTCAATAAAAAGTTTCACGGTTCTACTACCTCTGTCACGACGCAAATCACGTTGTTATCCATTTATAAAAATTGAATTGGCCAAGCAGGGATCTAATTATGAGTTATCAATCCATTAACCCCTTTAACAACCAGAAATTAAAAGATTATCCGTCACACACTGATCAAGATATCCAAAATGCCTTGGATACCGCAGAAAAAATCCTGAAGTCGGATTGGACTCAACAAGTAGATACCCGGATTGAGGTACTTAGCAAACTGGCAAAAAATATGCGGGAACGCAAGTCAGAACTGGCTAAAATCATGACACTGGATATGGGTAAGCTGATCAAGCAGAGTGAAGGTGAGATCGAAAGCTGTGCCAAAATTGCTGAGTATTATGCAGATCATGCCAAAGAGTTTTTAGCGCCAGTTTCTTATGAAACGGAACTAGGAGAAGCATGGGTAGAGCATCATCCCTTAGGCATCATCATGGCAGTAGAACCCTGGAACTTTCCTTTTTATCAGTTGATGCGTGTCTTTGCCCCAAACTGCGCGATTGGTAACCCTGTGGTAGCCAAGCACGCCAGCATTGTTCCGCAATGTGCTGAAGCCTTTGAACAGTTGATTCTGGATGCAGGCGCACCGAAAGGTGTGTGGACTAACTTGTTTATCAGTAGCGATCAGGTCGCAGATATTATCGCGGATCCGCGTGTACAAGGCGTTGCTCTCACAGGTTCAGAAGGCGCAGGGCGTGCAGTAGCAGGGCAAGCTGGGAAACATGTCACCAAATCGACACTAGAATTAGGCGGTAATGATGTATTCATTGTGCTGGATGATGCTGATCTGGAAAAAGCGATCAAAATCGGCTGTCAGGCACGCGTTAATAACACGGGGCAGGTTTGTACAGCAGCTAAACGTTTTATCCTGCATGAGAAAATTGCGGAACAATTTAAATCGGGCATGATCAAGGTCTTTGAAGGCTTAAAAATTGGTGATCCGTTGGATTCTGAAACTACACTTGGCCCACTGTCCTCAGCAGATGCGTTGGAAAAACTGACCAAGCAGGTTGATAAGGCAGTAGAGAATGGCGCGAAAGTCGTGACTGGTGGTAAGCCTTATGAGCATGAAGGTAATTTCTATCAGCCAACTATTCTGGAAAATATCAGCCGTGATAATCCGGCCTGGTATGAAGAATTCTTTGGTCCTGTGGCACAGATCTATGTCGCAAAAGATGAAGATGAAATTGTATCGATTGCCAATGATTCTAATTATGGTCTCGGAGGCGTGATTCATTCACAAAATATTGAGCGGGCGAAAAAGCTGGCTTCACGTGTAGAAACTGGCATGATCTGGATCAACTGGTATACCGATACTGCGCCAGAGCTGCCATTTGGCGGGATCAAAAATTCAGGTTATGGTCATGAACTTTCAATTGATGGTTTCAAAGAATTTGTGCAGAAACGTCTGGTTGTCGTAAAAAGCCCAAAAAAATAATATTTAATTTCTAAAATAAAGAAGCCACTTAAACAGTGGCTTCTTTTTGAACGAGATATCAGCGTAAATCAAGTATTTTCTGTTTCAGCTTCTGATGAAGCATCTTTATCTGAGTTTTGAATCAGCATGCCTGCCAGTTTAAGCATTTCAGCTTGCACACTAACCATCTGGCTTTCAATTTTCTTTAAATCAACCTGACTGAAATCGACTTGGCCATTCAGTAAAGGAAAAGCCAGAATCTGTTGATTGGCACTCATAATATTGCTACGTACCTGATCAATTTCCTGACTTTTTAAATTCAGTTCACCTAAAGCCTGATTAAAGCCTGTCAACTGTTGTTGTAACTTGCCTGCTGTAGCTTGCAGTTGCTCGGTATCTTTAGTATCCACCGCAGTTTGCAGATCAGTTTGGGTTTGTTTTAACTGTTCAACATAACTCCCTGCCTTGAATTGCAGATCAGCTACATCACGCACCATATAAAACATATTGCCAGACTTCAGCTCTGTTTGCGCAGTCGTCGTGCGATCACTTTGCTGTACAGGTTCAAGATCAGTAGAAAGCGTACTTTGTTCTTGCTCGACCGGTGCTTCGGTCGCTTGTTCACAGCCCATTAATAAAATGCCTGAGCTAAATAGGGCAAAAGGAAGAAGAGCATTTACAAGAATCTTGGACATAAAATCGTGGTCTCGGAGCAGGTGGTTCTAATGCATGACTATAAGAATAAAATGTGGAGATAAAAAAGATTGTTGCAAAGTCATAACAAATATTTTGAATACAAAAGATTAAGACATTAAAAAAGAGTGCCGAAGCACTCTTTTTCACCGAGGAGGATAAAACTTATCCTGCAATAATTTTGATAATGTTATGGCTCATCACATTGGTCAGGATATAGTCACCATTTACTTTGATCCATTGCTGGTTTTTACCAGGTTTGCTGAGCTTTTTGTATTTGCTGTGATCTACCTTGTACATTTTGCTCTGGAACTGAGCTGGTACTTTTTGACCTACGCGCCAATCGCGTGAAGGATCTATTTTCTTATGTACCTGTTTATGCTGTTGAGCGTGTGCAGGAGATTTATGCTGTGCGTGATACTGTTGCTGAACATGCGTTTTTTGTGGCTGATGGTGTTGCGAGTGATGCTCTGGAGCTGCAGCAAAAGCTGAAGTCGCCACAAGTGTACTAGATAATGAAAATACGACTGCTTTTACTAAGTTTTTCATGTTTTGAACCTATCGTTATCTCTCTTGGGATAACTGCATATTAGGCTTAACTCATTGATAAATATGGAATGAAGTGTTGTAGAAAAATAAAAATTAAGCGTAAATCATGGAGATTTTAGAGTTAAGTAAATCTGGTTGTAAGTATTTGATTTTAATATAAAGAATAAGTATCTATTATTGAAATAGATACTTACATTACTGTTACAAATTATTTAGCCAATTCTGCATTGATCGCATCTCGCAAGCGAGCATCATCTGCTGGAATATTTGGTGCAAAACGCGCGACCACTTCACCTTGCTTGTTGACCAGGAATTTTTCAAAGTTCCACAGCACTTCTGGTAATTCATTTGGCGTATTGCCAAAACTTTTCAGGCGCTCTGCAAAATCTTCGCCGCCTGTACGTTGCGGCTGAGCTTGGGTCAGATAATGGTAAAGAGGATGCTGATCTTCACCCACGACAGAGATCTTGGAGAATAGCGGGAAATCCACATTGTAGTTCAGACTGCAGAACTGCTGGATTTCCTCGTCTGTGCCCGGTTCCTGACCTTTAAAGTTATTCGCAGGAAAAGCCAGAATTTCCAGTCCTTCGGTTTTTTTCTCATTATAAAGTTTCTGCAGTCCTTCATATTGTGGGGTTAAACCACATTTCGATGCGACATTTACAATCAGCAGGACTTTGTCCTGATAATTGGACAAAGTCGTATTTTCTCCAGTGACGGTTTTTACCGGAATCTCATAAATGGACTGGCTCATATTATTTTGCTCGAATTGTTATGGAAATAGACTCATGTTTTATCGGGTCTGGGCGGTTTCAGCAAACATAAATTTTAGATAAGTTTGTGAAAAAAATATGAAATTCAATGTTTATGCCTATGAGCCAGGTCGGCTAAACTGGTCATCAGTTGCAACCGACCTATTTAAAAAGACTTATTTAGCAAGCTCAGCATTGATTGCATCCAGCAGGCGTGAATCATCTGCCGTGATATCCGGTGCAAAACGTGCAACGACTTCCCCCTGTTTGTTCACCAGGAATTTTTCAAAGTTCCAGAGGACTTCAGGCGGTTCATTTGGAGTCAGGCCATAGTCGACCAGATCTTTCCACCATGGACCTTCACCAATACGTTCTGGCACAGCCTGAGTCAAAGTGGCATACAAAGGATGTTTAGCTTCACCCACGACCGGAATTTTAGCAAACAGCGGGAAATCCACCTGATAGTTCAGGGAACAGAAGTCCTGAATTTCCTTTTCACTTCCAGGTTCCTGTTCCAGAAAATCATTGGAAGGGAAGCCTAAGATTTCCAGTCCTTCGGCTTTTTTATCATCATAGAGTTTTTGCAAGCCTTCGTATTGTGGAGTGAGGCCGCATTTTGATGCCACATTTACCAGCAGTAAGACTTTGCCTTGATACTGGTTCAGCGTCGTGTCCGTTCCTTGAATCGTTTTTACCGGAATGTCATACACAGAAGTGCTCATCGGATTTCCTTTTTATTAAATGAATGAGGGCTATTTGTTTTAACGGGTATTTAAATACAGTACAAGTCGGAATCAGTGAAATGCTTACTGGCCGGCTACAAATAGCATTAATTTTAGTTGAAAAATCAATTATGCTTAGGCACTTGCCAAGAAGCATAGATTAACAATAGATAGAGACAGGGATGAAGTTATGACGCAGCAGCAAAAAACAATGTGGTGGGCCATGCTGCTTCCCTTGACTGCGGTCCTGATCTGGTCATTGAATATGACCGTTAACCGTTATGTAGCGGATTATATTTCTCCCTTAAGTATCAGTTTTTATCGCTGGGTTCTGGCTCTGCTGATTTTAACGCCGTTAATGTGGCCTAAGGTTCGCAAAGCCTGGCCAGAAATTCGACCACATCTGGGGCATCTGGCTGTCTTAAGTGCATTGGGCATGGTGTTGTATCAAGGGCTGGCTTATACCTCAGCACATTATACCAGTGCCACCAATATGGGCCTGATTAATGCCTTTATTCCGATTTTTACTATTATTGTTGGGATCTTTGTTTTACATGTTCGCCCCACCTTAATGGCAGTGATTGGCAGTATTTTGTCTTTTATTGGTCTGATGTATGTGATGGGGGAGGGGCAATGGGCACATTTACTCGATGCAGGAGATCGTTATATTGGTGATCTGCTGATGCTGATTGCGGTATTTTTCTATGCTTGTTATGGCGTTTTGCTCAAAAAATGGCAGATCCAGATTCCGCTATTGGTTAGTCTGTATATGCAGATTTTTTTGGCCGTTCTCTATCACATTCCTTTAGTGTTGTACTCAGGTCTGGATGCTATTAATAGTAATAACGCAGCAAGTATTATTTATGCCGGAATTTTTCCTTCTATTGCTGCCCCATTCTTATGGATGATGGCTGTACAACAACTTGGTCCAAACCGCAGCAGTATTTTTATGAATTTGATGCCGGTCTTTACGGCGTTAATCGCTTATTTATGGTTATCTGAAGCCTGGACAATCTACCATAGCATTGGTGGTGCCATTATTCTAGTAGGTATTTTATTGGCGCAATACCCTGCTAAACCCAAGGTTTAAGCGATCAAATAAAGAGTTAAAGTTTTATTTGTTTAATATTTGAATAAATGATTACATTATTTTTACAGTATTATTCCTTAAATTTAGTGATTATGGATATAAAAATAAATTATTAAAAATTAACTTCATTTTAAAACTGAAACAAAAATAGCAAGATATTTTGAATTTTGATTAAATTTTAAATATTTTTAATAGAAAAAATGTATTAATAAATTGTTTTATTATATTTGCTGTTGTGACGGATTTCTCGCATAATGCCCGCATCGAGAATGATGAATCAGAAAAAACCTAGATTTATCAAACTCCCAGAGATTTACAGACCCTCTGGATGTGATAATACACATCCTTTTTTATGCTCAACCATCCCTATATGGTTGAGCTTTTTTTTTGTCTTAAAACTTTAGTCGGCTTGAAAAGAAAAATGACTGAGCAAAGGCTCAGTCACGAATAATTTCACCTGTTACAGCATCAATAATCCGGCTTGGTTTCTGGCTCAGTCCCAGATCGCCATTCAGATAATTTAGGTCCTGACCAAAATAACGCATGGCATCTTGCAGGGAACGTGCAGGTTCTAAGCCGGCAGGATTGGCACTGGTTGAAACAATAAAACCGCCAAAAGCCTGACACAAGGCTACACAAAGAGGATGAGTGGTCACGCGCACTGCCACTTTAGGGTGTTTGCCTTTAATCCAGCCTGGAATATCGTCATTGGCAGGGAGTAACCAGGTGGTTGCCCGGTCTGTAGGTCGATCATTACTCCAAGACTCAATTACTTTTTCACGCATTTCTTCACTTAGATCCTGAAGTAAATGTTCCACTTGTGAAATATGAGCTGCGAGTAAAATCACGCCTTTTTCAATCGGGCGCTGTTTTAAGGTTAAAATCTGGTGAAATGCCTGTTCATTATAGGGGTCGCAACCTAAACCCCAAACAGCCTCTGTAGGGTATGCCAAGACCTGTCCAGCTTTGAGACATTCAGCTGCTTCGGCAACAGAGGTGGTGATCATGTGTATACCTTATCAAAACAAGAAGTGTCTATTGTGAACCTTATTTATGTGGACGACAACGTAGATACATGCCGGCTTGCTGGGTGCAAAAGCCAAGTAGCTCTAGTTCCATCAATTGACTGGTCAGAGAAGAGACATCCTGTTGCAGATGATGACTGAGATGATCCAGATCCTGTCCGACCCAGTCTAACTGGTTATAAAGTCTGAGCAGATGAGGCGGTATGTGTGCAGGAAGTTCATCCGCCATGTCATGTTGTACTTCATTTTGTAAGGCTTGCCATTGGGTCGCCAAAGCCAGTTCTTCAATCACCTGTTGCGGGTGATCAATTAGAATCGCGCCTTCACGAATCAGCTGATGGCAACCCTTATGATATTCGCTATAAATATGTCCCGGAATGGCAAATACGGTTTTGCCTTGTTCGGCAGCCAGTTTGGCCGTAATTAGAGAGCCGCTTTTTAAGGTCGCTTCAGCCACAATGACTCCGAGACTTAAACCGCTGACAATCCGGTTACGCCGTGGAAAGTGATGCTGCAAGGGTGGAGTCTCTGGCAGAAACTCGGTAATGACCGCACCACCATGCGCAATAATCTCCTGGCGCAATTGTGCATGTTGAGAAGGGTAGGTCTGATCCAGTCCAGTCCCCATCACTGCAATGGTACCCTGATGTTTCAATCCTGCCCGATGTGCTGCTTCATCTATACCTTGTGCTAATCCACTATTAATATAGAAACCCTGTTCACTCAAATAAAAGGAAAAATCATAAGCTACTTGCCGGCCATGAGGACTCGGCTTGCGACTTCCTACAACCGCAATTTGAGCCTGAAGCAATGTATCCGGCTGACCTTGACCAAAAATAATTGGTGGTTTGTCTACATAGTGGCTGAGTTGCTGCGGATAATGCAGATCATGATAGAGCAGGATGAAATCACTATCTCGTTGAACTTTTTCCAGACAGCGCTGAAATTTCTGTTGTGATTCTGGAAGCGAGAAGTCTTTCAAGCGTTGGATATGATTGGCATGAATGCCAAGCGCCTGCCAGGTGGGCACCTGATCAGGCTGTAGGGCTGTGGTCAGACTTGAATAATGCTGACTGATTTTATAGAAGCTCGAAAGAGAATGCTGAACCAGATACCATAACGTCAGTGTTTCCAGTTGCACGCGTGATAACGAGTTCAGCATATCGAGACCTATATGTGTGTCTTCTTATTCTTTCAGTTGTAAAGTTAGATCAATCTATTATTCATCTAACAATGGCGCTTGAATATTGGCACCCACCTTGATAGGTAACTCACTTTCCAGCACATAAGCATAGCTCAGTTGGTCAAAAGTTTTAAAGACCATCAGATTGCCAATGCGCTCACCTGGAAGCTGTACGCGCTCTTTGGTTTTCGGATCAGTCACCACTTCACCTTTCTGGTTTACGCTGAAGACATGACCAGTCTGAACCCCATGTGCTGTACCACGGTCAATCGTTACGACACTATGACGCGCAGCAGTACCAATTGAACCCAGTACACGCACAATCTGACCACCAGCAACCGTATTTTCTGCATTCACTGGATAGAACAGGGTAGGTAACATCGGATCGTATTCAGGCAATACACGGTCACCGCGACGCACTTCGGCATTATAGCTATCTGTCAATTCCAGCGTG
Source organism: Acinetobacter sp. YH16038 (assembly GCF_013417275.1). Taxonomy (NCBI): domain Bacteria; kingdom Pseudomonadati; phylum Pseudomonadota; class Gammaproteobacteria; order Moraxellales; family Moraxellaceae; genus Acinetobacter; species Acinetobacter sp. YH16038. The sequence continues at coordinate 20,953 of NZ_VPEG01000040.1, forward strand.
GTGACATCACCTTCGCCACGTACTGCGATTCCGGAAGCAACCTGTTGCAACTCTAGAGCAGCCGTGTATTTCTTGCCATTGGCATCGGTAAAGACATAAGGGTCTGCTTCACGATATACCGCATAACGCTGGCCAACCACCAGACCATTCCCGCGTGCATAGACCTTCTGGCCTTTACCTGCCAATACGCGCTGGTCTGCAGTGCCGAGAATGTAAGGCGTACCCTGAACTGAATCTGCTGCCACAATGGTATAGCGTTCCAGCCATTGCTGGATATGCGCCAGTGGAATCACTGGAATCGTATTATTTAAAGATTCAACGCGAACCTGTGGTTGTAATGAAGTACTACCGATATAACGACTGATGATACCTTCACAGCCATCACCTTCGTCTTTACCAATAATTGGACGGCCCTGATAGTCACACATCAACAGGCGGTCACCCGGGAAAATCCAATGTGGATTTTTCACGTGCTTGTTACTGGCCCAGATTTCTGGCCAACGCACCGGATTTTTTAAGAAACGTTTTGAAATATCCCACAATGTATCGCCTTTTTTGACCACGTAGACATTGGGTGCACTGGCTTTTAAAGCAGGTGGATTGACGTTACGGGCAGGAGCTGCCTCGGCTGAATACATTGTCCCCATACTCACTCCGACACAAACTGCCAGTGCGAGCATTTGATTTTTTAACCCCAAGGCACTAAAAAATGGCATGCCCTTCAAAACCTTTTTCATTATCATAATTCCTAAAATTATGTGCGTAGTTGCGTTATAATAACGATCTTACACACATTTTTTTGATGAAGCATTCCCTTCATTTGGTTTTTTGATCAATGGCATAATTGAGGACGCAGTATGGCCTTATTACCTATTTTAAGTTTCCCGGATCCCCGTCTTCGTACCATTGCACAACCAGTCGAAGAAGTTACTGATGAAATTCGTCAGCTCGCTGCAGATATGTTTGAAACCATGTATGAAGCGCCAGGCATCGGACTCGCCGCGACCCAAGTTGATCGTCATATTCAGCTGATTGTGATGGACCTGTCTGAAAACAAAGATCAACCCATGGTGTTCATTAACCCCAAAATCACACCATTGACTGAAGAAACACAGCCTTATGAAGAGGGCTGTCTATCAGTTCCTCAAATATACGATAAAGTTGAGCGTCCGTCACGCGTAAAAATCGAGGCAATTGGTCTGGATGGTCAACCCTTTGAACAAGAGGCTGATGGACTTCTCGCTGTGTGCATCCAACATGAAATGGATCACTTAAATGGTAAACTTTTTGTGGATTATCTGTCGCCATTGAAACGTCAGCGTGCCCGTGAAAAAGTAGAAAAACTGGTTCGCCAGCGCAATAAAGAAAAAGTTGCAGTTAAACGCTAGGACTCTTTTCCCAAGCAATTTTTATGCTTCAACAAGCCCAATTTCGATTGGGCTTTGTTATACTTAGCCCAGACAAATTCAAGGGTTTGCCTATGGTCCTGCGGGGAGGTCTGCTACTTTCCTTTGTGGCGGTATTTCTACAGATTGCTGTGTTCTTACAGCCTTTGCTGCCGAAGCAATATCAGGTTGCTCCGGTCTGTGAAACCATCACGCGCGCCCTTTTAGTTTCTTCTCATGTTCATTCTGAACATTCTGCCCATCATCACCTTGATCAGCATCCTATTTCCTCAGACTCCATGGCGCATGAACACGATGCCAGTCATCAGTGTCAGTACTGTACTGTCTATGGCAACCTGGTTTTGCCGCCTGAGCTTGAAGTGAAAGAAGTCCTGGATCGAATTCAGGTCAGACTATTGGCTTTTGAACAAGCCTTTAAGCATGTCTGGTTTATCCTTCAACGACTCTTTTTAATCCCGCAGGGACGGGCACCGCCACTGTTTGCATAAATCCACGTTGTTTTGCCTGGGTCTTTACTGACTTAGGCCGTGTTCAATTTATGTATTCAGTGAGATAGAAAATGGCTCAGCCTAAATTTTCTTTACAGCCCCTTGCGGCTGCGATTTGTGTTGCTTGTTATTCTTCGATGGTGTTGGCAAATGAAGCCATGCCAGTACAAACCATGGCACCGATTGTGGTGACTTCAACTGCCGGTAATGATGCCAATGGTCTGATTGTTCGTGCTGATCCAAAACAGCCGATTCAGCCAGTGCCAGCAACTGATGGCGCAGATTATCTGCAAAGTATTGTAGGTTTTAGTTCGGTCAATAGCGGAGCAGGTACCAATGGCGATGTGACCTTTCGTGGTATGTTCGGTTCACGCATTAAAATCCTGACTGATGGCACTGAAAACCTCGGTGCCTGCCCAAGCCGGATGGATTCGCCCACTTCATATATTTCTCCAGAAAGTTATGATCGTATTTCAGTGATTAAAGGCCCGCAAACGGTTCAATATGCCAATACCGGTTCGGCAGCAACCGTCATTTTTGAACGTACACCTGAACAGTTTGGGGAAGATCAACATTATCGCGGTCAGGCCAGTGTACTAATGGGATCTTTTGGCCGTCTGGACCAGAATATTGAAGCAGCTGCTGGTGATGAAAAGAAATATATCCGCCTGAATACCAGCCGCTCTGTTTCAGACAGTTATAAAGATGGTAATGGCACGACTGTTCCTTCCGATTGGGAGCGCTGGAATGCCGACATTGCATTAGGCTGGACACCGGATAGCGATACCTGGGTAGAGTTGACCGGGGGCAAGGCGGATGGTGAAGCTGTGTATGCCGGCCGTGCAATGGATGGCTCCAAGTTTGCCCGTGAAAGTCTGGGTTTGCGTGTTGAAAAGAGAAATGTCAGCGATGTGATCAAGAAAATTGAAGCACAGGTAAACTACAATTTTAATGACCATGTCATGGATAACTATAGTCTGCGCGAGTTCAAGCCTGGCGGTATGATGAGTATGCCTATGGCCACCAATGTAGCGCGTAAGACATTGAATGCGCGTATGGCCGTGACCAGTGAATGGGATAAATTACAGCTGATTACAGGTATCGACAGCCAGAATAATCAGCATAGCAAACGTAACGGAAATCTGATGACAGCGTATCAGAATAAGCCACGTATTAAAGATATGGAGTTCCAGTCGATCGGTGGTTTCGGTGAGCTCAGTTATGAGGTCAGTGATAATCATAAGTTGGTGAGTGGCCTGCGTCTGGATCAGGTCAAAGTAGAAGCAGTGGAGTCAAACCAGGAGCGTAAAAAAACTTTACCAAGCGCTTTTTTGCGTTTTGAGAATCAGCATCCAGACCATGATGATGGCAAGACTTATATGGGTATTGGCTATGTCGAACGTATGCCGGATTACTGGGAGCTGTTCAGTCCAAAATCAGGCAATGGTCATCCAAATACCTTTAAGAACATTGATACTGAAAAAACTTTACAGCTGGATATTGGCTACCAGCATGAACATGGTAATTTCAGTTCATGGGCATCGGCATATGCAGGTGTGATCAATGATTACATCCTCACGACTTACTTGCCAACAGGTAATATGGGAATGTTAGAAGCACATAGCCGAAATGTAGATGCAACAGTGGCAGGTGCAGAAGTCGGAATCGGATATCAGTTTACTGATGCGATTCAGGCTGATCTGAGTGCGATGTATGCCTGGGGTGAAAATACCAGTGACAATACGCCGTTGCCACAGATTTCACCTTTGGAAGCTCGGGTAAATTTACGTTATATCCAGGATAACTATACTTTGGGTGCCTACTGGCGCCTGGTCGATGGTCAGAACCGAATTAGTGAGCGTGAAGGCAATATTGTCGGCTATGATCTTAAGCAAAGTGCTGGTTTTGGTACTCTCTCTTTAAATGGTACATATCATGTAAATGACAACATGGATCTTTCTGTGGGTGTCGATAACGTACTGGACCGTACCTATGCCGAGCATTTGAACAAGATGGGCAGTTCCGGTTTTGGATTTGCTGCCAATGAGCAATTTAATAATATCGGACGGAATTACTGGGCAAGAATCAGTATGAAATTCTAATTTGAACTGAAAACAAACAAAAAGCAGGAGTTTTTTCCTGCTTTTTGTTTATGGTAGTAATTTAAATTCATGTTTATCAGTAAGTTAATATTGTTTTGTTTTGCATTAAATAATAACTCAAACTTTTATTAAAATAATTTTTATAAATAAAACAGCAACTTATGAATTTTATGGATTATAAAATAAACATGCGTTTGTAAAGTTTAAAAAATGGGGTTGCAAGCCCCCTGAAATACTGTAGAATGCACATCCATCGGCGGTGATGAAGATTAAAACTTCTGATAAAACAGTAACTTAGCATGAAATGGTTGAGTTAGGTTTTAGAAAGAAAGTTTAAAAATAATTTTCATTACTGGTTGACTTTCTAGAGATAGAGAGTAATATAGCCGACCTAGCTTGCTACTGACGAAGTGGCAAGAAGATCATTAAGAGATTATGAAGAACAACTTGTGTGGATTTTTACTGGTTGATTGATCGAAATTATTTTCATTGATTGAATGGTAGAAATTACTCGAAGTTTATTTGAGAAATATTTGTCAGAAAATTGATGAGCCAAGTTTAAGAACTTTACTTATAAAGTTCGAAATGATTTTAACTGAAGAGTTTGATCATGGCTCAGATTGAACGCTGG
>NZ_VPEG01000041.1:0-23613 GCF_013417275.1 Acinetobacter sp. YH16038
GCCACGGACAACCTGTTCTAATTCTATAGAGAATAGCTTCAATAAAATTGCGTAAATTTGAGTTCTGGTGAATGGATAAATTACGCAGAATAACTTTCAACTTTTGCCAGTGTTGATCTGTCAGCATGGTACGAGGCATAGCGAATAGTAAAATTGGGTTTGGTGATTTGATTTTACTACTTCGCTATTTTTTTAAGCTAAAAGTGTCAACACACCCTAATTATCTAGAGGTACTTTTATATTTTTTCTAAATTATAGTGACTGAGAACCAAGCTCTCTCTTATTTTTCTCAGCATATTTATATTTGGATTTTAAAATTGCCACTTCAATGCACCTTTTGGCACAGCTTTAGTGCAAGGAAGAACATAATTAAACTAAGTATTTTTAATTAAAGAAAAACTTGTAGTTAAAATTTAAATTTTTTAAATGAGTTAGCTTAAGCATCTAAATGTGTCTAATACAATTAAATTTGGAAAATTTTAATTTCAAGTTATCTACTTCAATTAAATTTTGGATATATCTAGATTAATAAAAATTTATTCCATATTTTTTAAATGATTATGTGGTAGTAACATTAAATAGAGAGCCAATCCAGAAACTAAATAGCATGGCAACGATGCCCCAAATCATGACACGCAGTGCGCCTTTCCACATGCTGCCACCGCCCGCATAACTGGCTAATGCTCCCATCATTCCCAGACTAAGCACTCCCACCAGCATAACGCCCTGATCTAGCAAATGTGAAGGCAAAACCAAAATGGATACCAATGGAAATAAAGAACCTACCGTAAATGCTGATGCTGAAGAAAATGCCGCCGTAAAGGGCCGGGCAGCTGTCTGTTCCAGAATTCCAATTTCATCACGCGCATGCGCATCCAAGGCATTATGTGCAGTAAGCTGTTTTGCCACTTCTTCGGCCAGATCAGCTTCTAAACCTCGCTTGATATAAATATTTTTTAGCTCTCTTAATTCATGTACGGGATGCAGATTTAATTCCCGCTCTTCCATGGCGAGATCATTTTTTTCAATATCCTGTTGCGACTTGACCGAGATATATTCCCCAGCTGCCATCGAGGCTGCACCAGAAATCAGGCCAGCAACACAAGCAATCAAAAGTGTTTGTGACGAAGCACCACTGGCTGCCATCCCGACAACCAGACTGGTCACGGAAATAATTCCATCATTGGCACCAAGCACTGCGGCACGCAACCAGCCAGAACGTTGTATATAGTGTTTTTCATGATGATGGGAATGAGGCATGTCTTTCTCGTTCTTCTAGCTGATGAAATAAGATTTTAAATTTTAGTCACTTACTATTTTATCATCTTACATTAAGCCAAATATTTCAAATATGAATCTTCACCTTCAGAGATATCTTCGAGTTTCATCTACTTATTTTAAAAAAGAAAAATTATTTATTGTGAAGGCTTAAATAGATTTTAGCCAGCGGCCGCCATAAGCAACTCACTGGCTATACCTTAAAGGATGAACTTCTGATTATTATCAATGACCTCTCACTTTATATGAGTAATAAGGCCAAACGCTTAAACTAAATACATGGCATTAATCACTGATATCGAGACCATGCCTTAGCCTCGGATGGCAGCTTCAATTGCAGCGACATCAATTTTCTTCATGGTCATCATGGCATCAAAAGCTCTTTTAGCAACACCACGGTCTGAACTGTATGATGCTTCAAGCAAAGCTTTAGGGATGATTTGCCAAGATACTCCCCATTTATCCTTACACCATCCGCATTCACTTTCCTGACCACCATTATTGACGATCGCATTCCAATAGCGGTCAGTTTCTTCCTGATCTTCTGTGGCGACTTGAAATGAGAAAGATTCATTATGTTGAAATACAGGTCCTCCGTTTAAACCAATACATGGAATACCCAGTACGGTAAAGTCTACTGTGATGACATCACCTGCTTTACCAGAGGGATAATCTCCAGGTGCAAGAACGATGACACCTACAGATGAATTTGGAAAAATTTCTGCATAAAATCGTGCGGCTTCTTCAGCATCATGATCGTACCAAAGACAAATGGTATTCTTTGCAATATTCATGATCTCACCTCTTCTTTCAGAATAGGTTTTAAACTACCTAAGAACTCTTCAATATCTCATCTACTAGTTGAGTCCTACTCTTCCCATCTTTCACCCAAAATTAAGATAAGCCTGTTTTAGAATTGTATATTTATTGATCTAATTGGCTGAAAGCGTCATCAAAAAGAATAGTTTTAAAAAGTCGAGAGGAAACCTTTATCACCACTTAATCATAATATGTGATTCTCTTTTTAGAGAATCGGTCAAGCTGCTTTAAAAATCCTTCGAAATAATCTTTCTGCTTTTCTTCAGTTCGATAACCTGCATATAAAGTCCGGCGCAGTCCATTCGGTGCTACACACTCCAAACGGCGTGAAGTTACCCAGCCCTTTTGTTCATATTCATTCACTACCCAATCTGGCAAGGCTGCAATTCCCCGACCACTGGCAACCAGTTGAATCAGCATTTGAGTCAAGTCGGTGGTCCGAATTTGTTTAGGTAAAATATTCGCTGGAATAAACAGGTGTGACATGATGTCCAGACGGTGCTTGTCCACTGGATAAGTAATCAGTGTTTCTTCCGCCAATTCCTGGACGCTAATACTTTGGGAACGCACTAAAGGATGAGTATTCGATAGCACCAAACGCGACTCATATTCAAAAATCGGGAAATACTCTATGCCCTTTAGTTCAATCGGATCGGCGGTAATAAGCAGATCGAATTCCCCTGTTTGTAACAGTTCATGCGGATTGGCCTCAAAGCCAGAAGCGAAATCCAAATCTACATCTGGATATTGAATACGATATTGATTCAGTAAAGGCATCAACCAGTCGAAACAGCTATGGCATTCGGAAGAAAAAATGATCCGTCCTGTCTGCCCATGCACAATGCGAATGATATCACTCTGTGCAACATGGACTTGAGGCAAAATATCATCTGCCAGCTTCAGTAAGCGCTGCCCGACATTGGAAAAACTGACCGGGCGACTACGGCGATTGACGATTTCGACTCCGAACCATTGATCCAATTCACGAAGCTGATGGGACAAAGCTGAAGGCGTGAGACAAAGATCTCCTGCTGCTGCAACCAGTGAACCATGTTCCCGTAACGCGACTAAGGTTTTTAAATGACGAAGTTCTAACATGAATGCCCTGAAACCTATCTAATCTGATTCAATCTTAATTAAATAAGCTTACCCTATTTTGAACTTTAATGTTATTAAATTTCATTTTAAAATTTATAGAATGAATTTTTCTCAACCAATAAAATCTACCACTCTTATCGATACAAAATAAAAACCTCCGAAATTAGGAGGCTTTTACTTCAGTTAGAGTTTAAGACTCAACCTCTTTTCAAAAGAAGGAAACACCCTAGCTCAAAAATCATGAGACATTTCCTTCTACTCAGGCTTAATAAACTTAACTGTTTTTTATGGCCTGAAAGACTTGATAGGCTGCCTTGATTCGCTCTGCATTGGGAATTTTTTTATTCATCATCATCACCAGTCCAAAATTTTCTTCCGGAACAAACAGCACATAGGTGCCAAAGCCATTGGTTGAACCGGTTTTATGAAAGACTTGTGATTTTTCCTGAATAGTATTTTTGACTATTGGATTTGCTTGCATCACGACTTTTTCAGAATTACTTTCCAGCAAAATATCGAGTGTCGTCGGATATGAAAAAGTCTCCCAGCCGAGTGCTTGGGTCATTTTCCCAAGCTTAAAATATCCATGATGAGTTTCCAGAAGCGCTTGTTTAATATCAGGCTTGTTCTTTTTCAGATTCAGATTGGTATCTAATAATTTCAGCATATCGGGAAGTGTAGATTTCACCCCATAAGCCTGGGCATCTAAAGCTCCCGGGTTTACCTGCACCGGATGATTGTTCTGATCATAACCAAAAGCATAGTGAACCCTTTGTGCTTTCGGAACATTAATATAGGTATTCTTTAAATTGAGTTTTGGAAAAATCGTCTGTTCCAGCAATACGCTAAAAGGAACATTCATTGATCTTGCACTTAACTCACCAAATAAGCCAATACTTGGATTTGAATATTGCCGATATTGGCCAGGCGGATGTTTAACCTGCCAATTTTGGAAATACTCTAAAACTTGCTGATCAGTCTTAACCTGATCCGGAAATTGCAAAGGTAAGTTTCCACTCGTATAAGTCGCTAATTCCAGCAAACTGACTTTGTTGATTTCTGAATTCTTTAAATCAGGCCAATATTTAGCTGGATGATCATTAAAAGAAAGCTTGCCCTGACTCTTGGCATAGCCCCCTGCAATGCCCGTAAAGATTTTACTTACAGAACCTAATTCAAAAATTGTTTGCCGATTTACAGCTTTATGGTCGATATGAGATTGCAGGCCATAATAGTATTCATGATTTTTTCCCTGATAAATCACCCCGACTGCCATTCCCAATACATCATATTGTTGCATGAGCGGCTTGAATGACTGATCAATAGCAGCCTCAATATAATTTTCCTTTGTGTCATCTGCATTTGCCTGAACGCTAAATCCTATAGCCAAGGCAATGATTCCTGCCTTAAATCCCTTCAACGTAATTAAAACCATTCTTATTTTTTATCCCATTTAAGAAAGTGGTTATCTTCTCACTTATTTCCCCACTCATCCTTAGTAGATTCTTTATTTCTCTTTCTATTGATTAGTGAATTCAATTTCTGAATTATTCAATCTCTCTTGTCTATAAGTTTCTCCCTCCTAGAGGACATATAGTCATTCCAAGCTTTCTCCACTTTTTTATAAAAATGGTAGAACTGGCATACCTATAAAATTTGAAAATAAAATATAAGAGTTAAATAAAAATAAGCTAAATCCAGCCATACCTCTAAATTTAAGCTTTTATTTTATTGACTAAAAAATTATTAGATAAAAATTCAATCCCACTATTTAAAATAAAAACCTCCCAAAATAAGGATGTTTAAAAAATTAAAAATATATTTGAAAAATAAATCAGGCTATAAAATATATAAATTATTTTTAATAAAATCTTTTAATATAGTAAGTTTTTGATTATATTTATATTTTAAAAAATAAACCTAAAGATAAAACTATTCAATTTGCTTAAAAATAAATACTCATTTAAATACATAATCTCACATACCGCTATTTATCCATCTTGAATTACTACAACTATCCATTAGCATTTTTAAAATCAAAAAACGCTATATAATCATTTATACGCCTTTTATATAGGTTGGATGAATTGTGCGTTTAACCTTTCAGAAAGCTTCTATTATATTCGCCATCTTTGCATGGCTAATGCAACTTTCTGTCTTTATTACGCCCATTCTGCAAACACATCCTGAGCTTGGGTCTGGAATCTGCAAGCAACTTGCTATTTTCAATCCACCGGAAGCCCATTCTGATCATATTAAATTAGAAGCGACACAGCCGCAGATCCAGAAATCTTTCTTATTAGCTGAACAGCGCAATGTAGAAGAAAAAATCCTGTATAGCGCAGATACTTTTTGTAAATTCTGTCTGGTTTTGGGACAGAATTTTAATCCTGTTTGGCTTGCCTGCCTTCTCATCTTACTGACATTAATTTTGGGCAAAACACCTCATCGTTTACCTGTTTCCAGTCTCAAGCGTTATCAAAAACTTTACTTAACCTTCTTCCAAAATCGTGGTCCTCCACTTTCTATCTAGTTCATAACCTAAACAGTTGTCTTAATTATTTTTAAAAATATTCAAACTACTTACTTTCAGTATGTGGTTCGACATTCCTTTTTTCCTGATTCAGGTGGAATAATAATGAATACACAAAATAATTTATTTAAATTCAGCGCACTTTCACTCGCAATTTTGACTTGTAATCTTATTCATGCAGAAGAAAGTCCAGCAAAGCAGCTCGAACAATTAGCACCTATATCCGTGATGGCCAGCCGTGGCAGTAATTTACAGGATATGGACATGAGTACGACGGTCATTGAACATGAACAGATTCAAAATGCACCACAAAGCAGTATTGACCAGATTATTAACAAAATCCCTGGCGTCTTTACTCCGGCCCGCCTATCGACCCAATTACATCCAACTAGCCAGCTCATCAGCATCCGTGGTTTTGGCACCTCCACCAATGGTTTAAATCTGGTGCTTGTCGATGGTATTCCCGCCAATGATCCTTATTTTAGAACTATCAATTGGTCCCAGATTCCTAAAGAACAGGTCGAGCGAATTGAAGTGATCCGTGGCGGTGGTGCGACCAGCTTATGGGGCAATATGGCCATGGGCGGCGTAATTAATATTGTTACCCGTCAGCCAGAACAAGGCAGTGCAATTTATGCAAGTTATGGCAGTTTTAATACGGCTAGTTACGGAGCCAGTCAAGGATGGGAACTGTCAGAAAAATTTAAAATCGGCTTGAGTTATGACGGCAGCCAATCTGATGGCTATTGGCAGGTACCGAAACGATATCGCCATCCAGACATGAGCAAAACAGAAAGTCAGGTGGATACACTCAATATTAAAGCCATTTATAGTCCCAATCAGCAGGATGAGTATTTACTCGCCTTGCTTGCGAGCGAAACTAAAGAAGAAGGTTTGCAATATAGGGATGCCGAAAATAAATGGAATACGTTTCGTATTGCTGCCACTGGCCTTACCGAGCTGAGCCCAGACTGGAAATTGAATACATTAGCGTGGTATCAGATCAATGACATGCAGACTCAAAATGCTTCTATTCCAGGATATAGCCTGGCGACTCCAAATAATGGTACATCAATTATCAGCCAGAAGGAAAAGGCGGAATATGACAGTTTCGGTACATCAATCACAGCAAATACCCAATGGAAACAATTGGAAGATATTAAATTTGGTGTTGATTATCGCCAGATTAAAGTGAAAGACCCGCTGAATATTTTTAATAGTATCGGTTTCTTGGGCAATATCACTGCAGAAGCAACACATCAGTTCACAGGTATTTTTGCCCAAGCTTTGTATCGTCCTGAAACCTTACCTCTGGATATTACTTTGGGTTTACGTCAGGATTTCTGGAAAGCCTCGGATGCAGAAACTTATGGACAATATGCAGGCAGCCCGATTCAAAATCGTCTGGCTGACCAAGATGAAAATCACTTTAGTCCCCGCCTCGGCTTTAAATATCATTTCAATGATCAACTTGATCTACGCGGTGCAGCCTATAAAAACTTCTCTGCACCCGGTCTGAACCAGATGTACCGTAGTTTTATCGGTGGTTCAAATTACACAGTTCCCAATACTGACCTGAAATCCCAAACCAATCGGGGAGCCGAATTGGGTTTTGATTTTAGCGATCATGCTTTAACGCTTTCTGGCACCTATTTTTATAATAAAGTGAAAGATTACATTGATTATGCGGTGGTCCGATCCGACTGTGAGGCAGGCAATAATTATTGTGATACTGGGGTGAGTGCTGCTGCCACATTACGCCAGTATGTCAATGCCGGTGATGCCAAAATGCAAGGATTTGAACTTATTGCAAATGTTCAGGTGAACAATCGTATTAGCCTGAATGCGGGTTATACAAGAACCAAGTCTGAACTGACTCGCTCTAATTTAAGCGTTGCTGTAGCGCCAACCGGACAGCAGATCGGACAGATTCCCACATGGAATGCGACTTGGGGTGCATCCTGGCAAGCGACAGACCAGCTGCATCTAAATGTGCAGTTACGAGAGTTTGCCGAGTATTGGAATAACACCGCGCATACCCAGTTGAATGAGGGGGCCTTAACGGTTGATTTAAGTGCGAATTATCAAGCCACTCCTCAATTACAGCTATTCGCCATTGCACAGAATATTACAGATCAATCCTATTATGATCAGGGTCTCAGTTATCTGGCAGATGGCAGTCTCAATACTTCAAGTTCAGGTACGATTCCTCAATATGCTTTGCCTTTAAACATCACAATAGGAGCAAAGTATCGCTTTTAAAGCCTGTTTAAATTGTTACCAAGAGATAAACACTCAGCCTGTTTTGATCTCTATTCGAAGATGCCTATCCTTTCAGTGTTGAATGCTGGAACCGGTATGGCCATTAGATATAACTGGATTGTATGACTAAAGCTCTTAATTATTTAAGGGCTTTTTTTTTGAATATCAAAACAAGTTGAAGCTAAGTTTTTAATATTTCATTTTCTTAAATTTCCATAACAAAAACTTGTGTTCATAAGCCTTTTTGATATGAGTATTCAAAATAGATTTTCCTTACAAAAAACTACATTTCCTATGATTTAGTATCTTGGAATTATCCAAAAAATATTTTTTATGAATAACATTAATTTATGTTATAAATTAACCCCATATTTTATGAAATTATTTATTACGTAATTAAATTACGTATTGAATAATATTCAAGATCCAGTATGATGAGTTAAATTCTTTCTTTTTCTTGTGTGCATCAGGAATCGATGCAGTTCAGCAAGTCAAAGAAGTCAGGCAAACGGATTTGTCTTCTCAATATAAAACGGCAGTGATACCTCCGTAGAGCCTGAACAGACAGTAAAAGATAAGCAATAGGATTGCTTCTAAAAAATGAGGATGTTGTATGAATGAATTAGCCAATCCATTAGAACTATGTGGATTCGAATTTATTGAATTTGTATCTGAAGATGGTCAGTTGGATCCTGTTTTCCAAGCCATCGGATTCACTAAAGTGGCGAAGCATAAATCGAAAAATGTCTATTTATGGCGCCAGGGCAATATTAATATCATTCTGAATTATCAGCCTGAATCATATGCAGCATTTTTCTATAAAGAGCACGGTCCTTCTGCTTGTGCAATGGGCTTCCGTACCAAGAATGCGGCAAAAGCTTTTCAAAAGGCGATTGAAATCGGTGCAGAACCGATTTATAGCAAAATCGGCCCAATGGAGCTTAACATCCCTGCGATTAAAGGAATCGGTGGTTCTCCAATCTTCCTGGTCGATTGTGACATTTACCAAAATGATTTTATCTTCTTTGATAATGTTCCATCGCGTCCAGTCGGCACTGGCCTGAATGAAATCGATCATTTAACGCATAATGTTTATAAAGGTCGTATGCAGTACTGGGCAGATTTCTATGAAAAGATTTTCAACTTCCAGGAAATCCGCTACTTCGATATTAAAGGCGAATACACTGGCCTGACTTCTAAGGCACTAACAGCACCAGATGGCAAGATCCGTATTCCACTGAATGAAGATTCAGACAAAGGTAATGGCCAGATCGCTGAGTTCCTGAACGAATTCAATGGAGAAGGCATTCAGCACATTGCCTTTATCTGTGATGACCTGCTTGAAACTTGGGACAAGCTGAAAGCTTTAGGCACCAAGTTCATGACGCCACCGCCAAGCACTTATTATGAAATGCTGGATGAACGTCTGCCAAATCATGGTGAGCCAGCGGATGAGCTGCAAAAACGCGGCATTCTGCTCGATGGCAATACCAAAGATGGTAACAAACGCCTGCTATTACAGATTTTCTCTGAAAATATGATTGGCCCAGTGTTCTTTGAGTTTATCCAGCGTAAAGACGATGATGGTTTCGGTGAAGGTAACTTTAAGGCCTTATTTGAATCAATCGAACGTGATCAGATCAAACGTGGTGTTTTAGACATTTCTAAAGCCTGACCTTTTTAAAACCATACCGGTGTCTATGTAGTCTCATGTGCACCGGTATGATTGCCTCTGTTTCAACGTATACGCTCGTATAACACTTAAGATTCTGCATCGATGACGGCATAAAAATAATAAAGCACATCATAGTTCAGCGCTTAATCTCACATGGATGATGAATAAAAATGCAGCATATTGAACAAGGAAACCTGAAAAAAGGTTTAAGTAACCGGCATATCCAGCTCATCGCACTCGGTGGTTCAATTGGTACCGGACTGTTTCTTGGAATTTCACAAACAATCAAGCTTGCTGGGCCTTCCGTCATTTTAGGTTATGCCATTGCAGGCTTGATTGCCTTCCTAATGATGCGCCAGCTCGGTGAAATGATTGTACATGAACCCGTGAGCGGTTCTTTTAGTCATTTTGCTTATAAATACTGGGGCAAGTTTGCCGGATTTATGTCGGGCTGGAATTACTGGGTGCTGAATATTCTGGTCTGTATGGCGGAATTAAGTGCCATCGGCCTTTATATCCATTACTGGTGGCCGGAAATCCCGACCTGGGTGTCTGCTCTCGGCTTCTTCATTTTCATCAATATCATTAATTTGCTTCACGTGAAATTATTCGGTGAAATGGAGTTCTGGCTGGCGATCATTAAAGTTGGCGCCATTATTGCCATGATTGCGTTCGGCAGTTATTTGCTTGCCAGTGGTAGCGGTCATAGCCAGTCCAGTCTGGAAAATTTATGGCAACTTGGCGGCTTCTTCCCGAATGGAATCATGGGCCTGATTATGGCGATGGCCATGATCATGTTTGCTTTTGGCGGCATTGAACTGGTCGGGATCGCAGCCGCTGAAACCGATAACCCGAAAAAGACCTTACCTAAAGCAGTCAACCAGATTGTCTACCGTGTCCTGTTATTTTATATCCTGAGTCTGGTAGTGATTTTATCGCTTTACCCTTGGAACATGATGGCGCAAGGTGGTAGTCCATTTGTGATGATTTTTGATTCTTTAGGTAGTCAAACAGTTGCTGGAGTTTTGAATTTCGTGGTGTTAACCGCAGCGGTTTCGGTATATAACAGTACTAACTACTGTACCAGCCGTATGCTGTTAGGTTTAGCCCAACAAGGTAATGCACCGAAGTTCTTAAGCAAGATTAATCAGCGTGGCATCCCTGTGAATGCAGTGATGGTTTCAGCGTTTTTCACCTTGATGTGCGTTTTATTAAATTATCTGGTGCCGGAAAAAGCCTTTAGCATGTTGATGATGCTGGTGGTTGCTGCCATCGTGATTAACTGGCTTGTTATTTCCTATACTCATTTGAAATTCAAGACATCCATGAACCGCATGCAGACCAAAACCGATTTTCCAAGTGTGGCTTATCCATTCACCAACTATTTATGTATCGCATTTATGGGCGGTATTCTGCTAATTATGAGCAGCACCCCGGACATGCGTGTGGCTGTCATCATGATTCCGGTCTGGATTGGTATTCTCTCGGTTGCCTACTTCTTTAAGCGCAAACAGGAGTCTCAGACTGCTATTTTAGATAATAGCAAAATTAGCACCTTACCAGAAGCGTAATCGCATATTGATTAGATTAGGATAGATTCATGTTTCAACATATTGATACTTATGCCGGCGATCCGATTCTCTCTTTAATGGAAGAATTCAACAAAGATCAGCGTAGTAACAAAGTCAACTTAAGCATCGGCCTATATTACAACGAAGACAATATTGTGCCGCAACTAGACTCAGTGCAGAAAGCCTATACTTACCTGACCCCTGACTATAATAAAGTACGTGTGTATTTACCGATGGATGGACTGAACAGCTTTAACCAGGCTGCACAGGAATTAATTTTTGGAACTTCCAGCTCTGCCCGTGAGCAAGGCCGTGTGGTCACGATTCAGACTTTGGGTGGCTCAGGTGCACTAAAAGTCGGTGCAGATTTTTTAAAGAAATATTTTCCACAATCTGAAATCTGGGTCAGCCAGCCGACCTGGGAAAACCATATTGCGATCTTTAATGGTGCTGGTATTCAAACCCATTTCCATCCTTATTATGATGCAGAAACCAATGCCGTTAATGTCCCGGCGATGCTGGATTGCTTAAAACAGCTGCCCGCTCAAAGTATTGTGTTACTGCATCCATGCTGTCATAACCCGACCGGGGCAGATTTACAGCCACATGAGTGGGATCAGGTCATTGAGGTATTAAAAGCGCAATCCTTAATTCCGTTCTTGGATATGGCGTATCAAGGTTTTGGTCAGGGTCTGGAACAAGATGCCTATGCCATTCGTGCACTTGATCAAGCCGGTATGAATTTCATCGTCAGCCATTCATTTTCCAAAATCTTCTCTTTATATGGAGAACGGATTGGTAGCTTAAGTTTTGTTTGCGATGATTCCACAAGCGCACAAAATGTTTTAGGCCAGTTAAAAGCCACAGTTCGCCGGATTTATTCAAGTCCAGCGGCCAATGGTGCGCTATTGGTCAGTCAGGTGTTAAATACTCCTGAACTGTTTCAGCAATGGCAGGTTGAAGTTGAAGAAATGCGCCAGCGTATTTTACGCATGCGTGGCTTACTCAAAGAAAAATTGTCTCAGGCATTGCCAGAACTTGATTTCAGCTACCTGACTCAACAGCAAGGTATGTTTAGCTATACTGGTTTAACTGCTGAGCAAGTGGATCTGTTAAAACAGCATTATGGTATTTATCTGGTTCGTAGTGGCCGGATGTGTACAGCAGGCCTGAACCTCAGCAATATTGATTATGTTGCCGAGTCGATGGCTGCGGTGATCAAAATGCAGAATGAAGCTGAACCACTGATCGCTTAGAAATAATTAAGTTTTTAAATGCCTTCTAGCTTGAGTGCTCGAAGGCTTTTTTATGAATGGTGATTTGATCTTTTTAAATAAAAATAGAGTCAGGTTATGTTCGTAAGCAAAATCAATAATACTGGGATATCTATTCTTATTTCATCTGGACATTTTGTTCTGCACTAGGATTAAATGAAACCACATAAAATTGTGGAACATTGCTTCTTTATTAGTCATGGAACATGAAAAACATAAAAAACATAAAAAACAGCCCAATCTGAGATAACCAAACTTTTTATCACAACTTAAGCATATGATTTATATCAATAAATAAAATAATTACGTATAAGGTGTATTATGTTAATTTTAGGAGATCTTAAGATTATTCTCCAATCAATTTCATATCCTTTTCATCCCACCAATGTTGAGCATAGATTTCAGGATTACTTGTAAGTATCTCATTCAAAATATCAGCTACAAATGTTAGTTGCTCTGATATATCAATTTTCTTAAAAAATCCTTTCTTAATTATTGGCCTGCAAGGATCTATGAAAACCAAAAAACCATTTTCATACTCTTGATAATGATTACATCCAACCCAAATACCTTTAAATTTTTCGTCCGCTAAGGGTATTAAATATCCCCAATCCTCATTTATGAAATCTGATACATTTAAGCCATACTTAGGAAGTTCTTCTGATAAGTATTTTGCTAATGTATGTCCCCAAATTTGTCTGTCCCACTCTTCTTTCTCTTCAGAGGTTGGAGGAAAGTTATCAGATCGAAACTCTATATGTGTTTTTAATAAGGTCATAATTTTTATTCTTTAATATTGAATTATAAAAATAAAAGTTATTATAAAAATTGTCTATATTGCGACATAATTTTTAATTTTTTTAAAATTAATTAGTTAAACCAAATTGATACTTTAATTTAAAATAAAGGCTGTTATACAAACTCTAAAGCAACCAAGAGTTAGAAATCTCTGTTCAATTTTCTGTGAAATTGCATATCATTAAAATAAGAATAAGCATTCTTATTTTACTTCATAATTAAGCCACTTTTTAATTTCTCTCTAACGATCAAATGCTGGATATAAAAAAGATCCAGTACCTCAATCAGGTCTGGATCTATGAAATGACTAAAAGTGATCTGCAATTAATGAAAGAGTTAGACAGCCACCTGTGGATTAAACAAGGCATCAATCTGTTGCTGAATCCCGAGCAGATAATCGATGGCTTGTTGCATCTGATCTGCTGGCAACTGGTCTTCGGTGCCAATACAGGTAATCACATGATCAAGCTGTCGGCTGAAGTTATACACCGGAATCGCCACTGCATGGATGCCCGCCATCATATCACCAGTTACGGACGCATAGCCCTGCTGCAGGATTTTCTCTTTAAGTTGCAAGAATTCTTCCCAGTTCGCAGGATATTGGCCTGCTTTAGCGCTACTCGCCCACTCTTTTTCCAGTAAAGGTTTGATGATGTGTTCTGGCTGAAGGCAGGCATGTAAACGACCAGTTGCCGACTTTAGCAAAGGCATACGCGAGCCGACCCGGGTAATAATATTAAATACATGATTGGATTCAAGCGACTGAACCACGACAGCACCATCGGCGAACCATTTGCTGACATGAATACTGCAATTTAAATGCTGCTGAATCTGCATAATATATTTTTGGGTTAATTCCAGCATATCGGTACGTTTTAAGGCATTGACGCCAAATGCGTGAGCACGCTCACCCAGACTATAACGTCCATCACTGAGCTGCTGGGCATAACCTTTACGTATCAGACTCACCACATAGCGATGCACTTTTGCAGGATGCATGGACAGGACTTCTGACAGCTCTTTTAACATCATCGGTGCATTATGTTCAGTCAATGCATCGAGTACAGTTAATCCTACTTCTAGAGACTGCACCCCTCCCTGTAATTTTTCTTCCTCAACGCTCATCGTTTCATCCTGCATATACGCATTAATTTTCATGGCTCTATAAAACCATTGTACTACTGAAATCAAAAATCTTGCTCAGCCAAATCTGATTCCAGATTAAGATCATAGCGCATTTTAACAAATTTACATTATACATAATCAAATTATTTATTGCGTAATTTAAAAATATAAGTATGATTCTGTATAGAACTTAAATTTTCCACGGAAAGGATTCATATTTATGACGACGCGTTTAAAGTCATTTATCGACATCGCTCCTGATTCAGATTTCCCTTTAGAAAACTTGCCTTATGGTATTTTCAGTAATGAGCAAAACACCCAACCACGTGCTGGGGTGGCACTTGGAGAATGGGTGGTTGATCTAGCAGCATTGGAAGCAAAGGGTTATTTAAAGCTGGAACAAGATCAGCAATTTTTTAATCAGCCAACTTTGAATAGTTTTATTGAGTCGGGTACAGCCAACTGGTCTAAAGTACGTACGGAATTACAAAAGTTACTGTCAGCGGATCATGCCGAATTACGTGACAATAAAGAGCTACGTGATCTGGTTTTCTTGAAACAGTCAGATGTCAAAATGCATCTACCGGTGCATATCCCGGGCT
This sequence comes from Acinetobacter sp. YH16038, assembly GCF_013417275.1. Classification (NCBI taxonomy): domain Bacteria; kingdom Pseudomonadati; phylum Pseudomonadota; class Gammaproteobacteria; order Moraxellales; family Moraxellaceae; genus Acinetobacter; species Acinetobacter sp. YH16038. The sequence continues at coordinate 15,036 of NZ_VPEG01000041.1, forward strand.
ATACCGATTTCTATTCATCCAAAGAACATGCCACTAATGTCGGCTGTATGTTCCGTGATCCGAAAAATGCATTGTTAGCAAACTGGTCAGAACTTCCGGTCGGTTATAACGGCCGTGCCAGCTCCGTGATTGTTAGCGGGACAGAAATCGTGCGTCCATCAGGACAGATCAAATTACCGGATTCTGATCGCCCAGTATTTTCAGCATGTCGCAAACTCGACTTCGAACTGGAAACCGGCTTTATTATTGGCAAACCAAATAACTTAGGCGAGCCCATTGCGATTGAAAATGCCTGGAATCATATTTTTGGCATGGTGCTGTTCAATGATTGGTCTGCACGTGACTTGCAACAATGGGAATATGTACCGCTAGGTCCATTTAACGCCAAGACTTTTGCCTCTTCGATCTCGCCATGGATCGTAACCATGGAAGCACTTGAACCATTTAAAACCAGTTCACCTGCTCAAGAGCCAAAACCTCTAGCTTATCTGCGTGAAGATAACAGCAGTAATAGCTATGACATCAATCTGTCGGTTGAAATTCAGCCTGAAAATTCAGACCAGGCTGATGTCATCTGTGAAACCAATTTCAAATATATGTACTGGTCAATGGCACAGCAACTGGCTCATCACACCATTGCCGGCTGTAATGTTCAGGTCGGTGATCTGATGGGTTCAGGTACGATTTCAGGCCCTACGCCTAATTCTTATGGTTCATTACTGGAAATTACCTGGAATGCCACCAAACCACTGACTTTATCGAATGGTGAACAGCGTACCTTCATTCAAGACGGCGATACCGTGATCATGAAAGGTCATTGTGAAAAAGATGGCCTGCGTATCGGTTTCGGTACTGTGATTGGCAAAATCCTGCCAGCGATTGATTTCGGTTTTACTGAATAGTCCGGGGTGAAATCATGACCATGCAACTGTATACCTATTTTCGTAGTTCAGCCGCTTACCGGGTTCGTATTGCGCTCAACCTGAAAGGACTCGAAGCAGAACATATCCCGGTTCATCTGGTGAACAATGGCGGCGAACAGCATAGTGAAACATTTCGTCAGGTCAATCCAGGTGAACTGGTCCCTGCCTTAATTGAAGATGATTTCACGCTGACCCAGTCGCTCAGCATGATTGAATATCTGGAAGAAAAATTTCCGGAAACTCCCCTGTTGCCCAAGGATCTGCAACAGCGTGCGCTGATTCGGGCCTTTAGTCTGAATATTGCCTGTGACATTCATCCACTCAACAACCTGCGTGTACTTCAGTACCTCAGTAAAACCCTGAATGCCAGCGATGAACAGAAAACCGAATGGTACAGACACTGGGTCGTCACCGGCTTAAAAGCGCTTGAAGCTCAATTAACGCATTCAAATGGCCAATTCTGTTTTGGAGATCAACCGAGCCTTGCAGATTGCTGTTTGATTCCACAGGTATATAACGCTAAACGTTTCAAAATCGATCTTTCGGATTTTCCGAAAATTGAATCGATTTATGCCCATTGCAATTCACTGGACGCATTTCAAAAAGCTGCACCTGAAGCGCAGCCCGATGCAGCATAAGAATATATAAGGATATAAACATGACCATTCAAATCGAAAAAATTCACCATGTCGCCTACCGCTGTAAAGATGCTAAAGAAACCGTGGAATGGTACAAAAAGAACCTGAACATGGACTTTATTCTGGCTTTTGCTGAGGACCATGTTCCTTCTACTAAAGCTTTCGACCCGTATATGCATCTGTTTTTAGATGCTGGTAATGGCAATGTACTGGCCTTCTTTGAACTACCCACCCAACCGGAAATGGGTCGTGATGAAAACACCCCGAAATGGGTGCAGCACATTGCCTTAAAAGTGAAAGATCGTCAGGCACTGGTTCAAGCTAAAGAACATTTGGAAGCCAATGGCGTTGATGTACTGGGGATTACCAATCACGGCATTTTCCATTCGATTTACTTCTTTGATCCAAATGGTCACCGTCTGGAACTGGCTTATGATGATGAAAAGGCACCGCAAAAAATTGCCATGATTACCGAAGAAATGAAATATGACATGCTGGAACAATGGAGCAAAACCAAACGCGCGCCTTCACATACCCACTTCCTGCATGCAGATGAATTAGACCATAGCGCTCGTGAAGCCAAGATGGACGCTTGAATTTTAAGAAAAGGATTTCTGATGAATAAAGTCATTGCCAATGCTCAGGAAGCTTTAGCGGATATCGTGGCAGATCATCAAACACTGGCGGTCGGTGGATTTGGTTTATGCGGCATTCCTGAAGCACTCATAGAAGCCTTAAAAAATACCGGTGTCACCGGCCTCACCTGTATTTCTAATAATGCGGGGGTGGATGACTTTGGTTTGGGTAAATTGTTGCGGACCAAGCAGATCAAAAAAATGATTTCTTCTTATGTCGGTGAAAATAAGGAATTTGAACGTCAATATTTAAATGGTGAGCTGGAAGTAGAGCTGACGCCCCAAGGAACACTGGCAGAAAAACTGCGTGCGGGTGGTGCTGGAATTCCCGCTTTCTACACCCAAACCGGTGTCGGCACATTGGTTGCTGAAGGCAAAGAAGTCCGTGAATTTGAAGGTAAAGAATTTATCCTTGAAAAGTCATTAACCGCAGATGTGGCACTGGTCAAAGCCTATAAAGCAGACAAGGCCGGCAACCTGGTCTTCCGTAAAACTGCACGTAATTTCAATCCTGAATGCGCCATGGCCGGGAAAATCACTGTGGCTGAAGTTGAACAAATCGTAGAGATTGGTGAACTTGATCCCGATGATATTCATCTGCCTGGAATTTATGTCAATCGAATCATCGTCAATGCTTCACCAGAAAAACGCATTGAACAGATGACCTTAAAGGCGGGAGCATAATCATGGCCTGGACTCGAAATCAAATGGCTCAACGTGCAGCACAGGAACTTGAAGATGGGTTCTATGTCAATCTTGGTATCGGTTTGCCAACACTGGTGGCCAACTATATTCCGGACAATATCAACGTCTGGCTCCAGTCTGAAAATGGCCTGTTAGGCATTGATGAATTTCCAACTGTAGAAACCGTTGATGCAGATCTAATTAATGCAGGTAAACAGACGGTGACTGCCCGTAAAGGTGCTGCCTTCTTTTCCAGTGCGGATTCCTTTGCCATGATTCGCGGTGGGCATGTCAATATTGCGATTCTAGGAGCAATGGAAGTCTCCGAAACGGGTGATCTGGCCAACTGGATGATTCCGGGTAAAAAAGTCAAAGGTATGGGCGGCGCCATGGATCTGGTGGCAGGCGTGCAGAAAGTTGTCGTTTTAATGGAGCATACGGCGAAAGACGGTTCACCGAAAATCGTTCCTCAATGTACTTTGCCGTTGACCGGTAAAGGTGTCGTCAATCGGATCATTACGGATCTCGGTGTTATGGATATTACTTCACGCGGAGTGGTTCTGGTAGAACTCGCTCAAGATGTCACGCTGGAGCAGATTAAAGCTGCGACTGGAGTTAAGCTGATTACAGATAGACTTGAAGCTGCCTGATTAATAGTTGGTCACTTTTAATGATCTCTGTTTAGTTAAGATAATGTGAATCTGGTACAAGCTTTTATCTTTATTATCCTATACAAAAAATAGCCTTAAATCTATTCGATTTAAGGCTATTTTCAATGAGGGTAATGGTAGGAGTTAAATTCCGAAGCCCATCAACTTTAAATCATCATACGTCTAAACAAATTTTACCAATATGTTTGCCATCACGTTGATATTCAAAAGCTGCCTGAATCTCTTCTAGCGGAAACACTTTATCAATCATTGGATGAATATCTGTTGCTTCTAGGGCTCTGATCATATCCTGCTGTTCAGAACGGTTTCCTACCGTCACGCCTTTAATGGTCAGCTGTTTCGCCATAATTGCCGCTGTGGGTACATCTCCACTAATCCCGGTAAACACGCCAATCAAGGTAATGTGTCCGCCTATACGAGAAGCTGCGATAGATTGAGCCAGCGTACCCGGTCCGCCAATTTCGACCACATGGTCAACACCCCGGTTGCCTGTCATCTCAAAAATTTTCTCGCCCCAGTTTTCTTCTTCGCGGTAATTTACAACACCCGCAACGCCCTGTTCGAGAAGCCATTTTGCTTTTTCCTTTGATGAAGTCGTTGCCCACACCCTTGCGCCCATCTTCAGGGCAAACTGAAGTGCAAATATTGAAACACCACCTGTTCCAAGGATTAGTACATCATCTCCCGCTTTGATTTTTCCTTCTACCACCAGTGCACGCCATGCGGTTAATCCAGCCGTCGGTAATGTCGCTGCTTCATGATGAGTCCAATCTTTGGGAGCATGAGTAAACCAGTTTTCAGGTCGAACTACATATGAAGTTGCATAGCCATCAATTCCATCACCTGGCGTATAGCTAAAATCAGCTTGCGGACACTCAGCTTTCACCCAGTTAGGGAAAAATAGGGAAACGACATGATCTCCAACAGCAAACTCAGTCACCCCTTCGCCAATTTCTTCAACAACCCCCGCGCCATCGGCCATCAACAGTCGACCTGATTCTGCAGGAAGAACTCCTATTGCGACGTTATAATCATGGAAATTAAGTGAATTGCTGAAAATTCGAACTCTAATCTCTCCATGACCTGGCTTTCCAGGATCGTTAATATCTGCCAATTCTATTTGATCTAGACCTGGTGTTTGACCTCGTAAAGCTGCTTTCATAAATTTGACTCTGTTTATTAAGCAATTGGTTTGTCATCTTATAACTTAGATTATAACGTTTACGTAGTTTTCTCATAAACACGAACAAAAAACGTTTACATCTTTACCCAACCCTTAGAAAAAGATCTGAAAGAACTTTTAAAATCATCCTCTATCGAATTTAAAAAAATCCATTCCTCTCCAAATTAAAAAGACTAAAATTTCATCAACTCAAATGCCTCAATTAAACAATTATTCATCTAAATTTTAAGATCTCACTTCCTCTAAAAATCAATTTTTCACATTCTTTCTTAAATTTTCTGGACTATGAAATAACATGAATAATATTGGAACAAGTAAAATTTTTTAAATCATTTCTGATTAAATTTTAATCAATTTATTCTATTTGAGGATTTTTACTCAGCAACAACTATAAAAAATGCGAAAATTTTTAAGTCTTTATTTATATAAATAAATTTGTCTAAAAATTATTTTATTTACATATATATCAATAATATGATTAAAATATAATAACATTAACTAATAATTAAAAATAATTAAAAATAACATTATGTAACTGTTTCGTAAATTTTTTTAAGGTTTTTCTATTCAAAAAAAACTATAGTGGCGCAGCAGTTAGCCATCATTAAAAAAATAGGAAATGGATATGAAAACATCAAATAGTTTGGGTAAAGGAATAGTCGTAGCTGCCCTCATTGCTACTACACAAATGAGTTATGCAGAATTTAAAAGATTCTCTGTATCTACCGGATGGTTACATATCAAATCACAAGGAAATGCCAATCCGATGCGAATTAAAACTGGCGTGGAAGAAGGAAGATCTGCTCGAGTAGGAGATATTACAGGTGATACCATCCGATCAAATATTGATTACAACAAGACTGATTTAACACCAGCTGAACAAGGTCTAATTGGGACAATCACCAGACCATTTTTGAATTATCCATCAATGTTTGACTGGATGCGTGATGGTTTTTATAACGAATTCGGGGATGATCCTGAAAAATTAAGAGATGCATTAACCAGTTTAACCGGTACGGCTGAGATTTCTGGCTTATCAAACTGGAACTCAAATGCGGGTATAGAAGTCGAAGATATTGATACTTTGGGCTTAATGCTGGACTACTATGTGAATGAAAATGTTTCTCTGCAAATGATTGGAGGCATTCCACCAAAGGTCGATTTAAAAGGTAAAGGACAAGTCTACGCACCATTTTCAGCAGTAGGTCATCCTATCGCGCCAAACCAGAACTTATATTTGAAAAATGATATTCTCATTACTGACTTAGATAAATATGATACTGCTGCTTCTGCACGTGCTTGGACACCTGCACTTGAGGCGATTTATCACTTTGGCAAACCGGGTGTTAACAAGTTCCGACCTTATATCGGTGCCGGTGTCATGTTTGCTCATTACACTGATATTAAATTAAATGGCGGCGTTAAAAATGATCTGATTGCAGCTGGCCACATGATTCAAAATATCTATGATGGTGAAGCAGGAGCAGCGCTCGAGGGTAGAGTTTCAAGTGGAGATATCCAAGTAAAAACCACCGCAGATGATGCTATTGCACCTATCGTCTCATTAGGTTTTAACTATGATTTAAACTCTAGCTGGTATGCAACTGCTTCAGTTTCTTATGCAAAATTAAATAATAAGACCGATATCACGGTGACCAATAAAAATACGGGCGAGAAACTGATTCAGGCCTCTACCAAAATTGATGTCGATCCGCTAATTTCCTATGTGGGTATAGGTTATCGTTTTTAATTTTCATCAATTCTTATTTTAATTTTTTCAAGCACTGTCCCTTCTTTCCTTTGAGGCATGCATGATTATGCCACCACACGATCCGTGTGGTTTTTTTTGCATGTCACATTTGTAAGGCTTTCATTATTTCCTATGAAAGCCTTTTTTACTATTTATCAATATGAACTACTTTTCGATATTCTGGATTTCATAAGGAATAGATAAGTTTTCACAATCTTGGCCACTTGCTTCTAAAGGTAAGAACTGGGTGCTCATGCTATGTTTCAGTACGCCTTTCGATGTGTAGTCAAACTGATACATCTGCTGGTGAATATAAACATCATTTACATTTAATGCCGCTATTTCATCTACATCACAGCTCATTACACGCATAGGTGCTTCGGCGCCAAGTTCTGCTAATTCGATTAGATAGTTGCATGAAGGATGTAAAATCGTTTTAGGCTGCTCTGATTGATTTTCCCAACGGACCTGTAAAACAAGCTGATTCACAACTTCATCAGATGGTGTAATTTCAAGTGACTGATTTTCTTCCATCACTTCTAAAGTAGTCGGATCTAGAAATTGAAGAGTACGCTTAACCCCCTGACAATCATCCGTTTTTGGTTTTGACAGCCAAATTGAGTAAGAATCCTTCAAAGGAACTCTCTCAACCACGATATCCACGCCAGAAGGTGGTTTTCCTCCGGTTCCAGTTCCACCTTTTACGACACCTGCTGAAAACTCTTCTCCACAACCAGCTAACAACGTTGCGCAGACAATAGGCAATAAAATTCTTTTTTTATGTATCACTTTGATATATCCCTAAACAAAATGTCTGATTCGCATCAGATTTTCCTTCATCTAATTCACTACGTTCTAAAGCCAGTTTGAATAAATCTTCAGAATATTTTTTCCATAATTCCAGTGAATGCTTTTTAAGAATTTCAACTGATTCGCTCGTCAGTTCATCTGCTCGTATACTTTCTTCTAAAAAGCTCGTTTGTTCCGGGCAAAAAACATTATGTAAACCCGCTTGCATATGGCTTTGTAAATTATCAGTCAATAGCTTGCGTATATCTTGTGAAGATTGATCCGGAATAAAACTTCTTTTTTCTAAAATGACTTGTTTTTTTTCCTGCCTGACAATTCCAAGACGGACCAATTCATTTAGCACCGATCTGGGATGCATTTCCTTTGAAACCCTATGGACTAATTTTACAAATGAATCTTGATCAGGATTATGAAAAGGCAGCTGTTCTGACCACTCTTCTGCTACCCATATCCCGACTACTCGGCCAGGAATATTCAATGCTTCCGTTTTGCCGGTATCAGTAATTAAGTAGCCATCTTCAATTGCTTGTTTGAAAGTAGTGATATCTTTACGGTGCAATCCTGACAATAAGCTGATTGCAGATATAGTGGCTTTTTTCTCAAGAGTTTCCAGTTCATTCACGGCTTGCAAATAAAAGATAGGCTTTAAAGCGGCAGAAAATTCTGTATAGCCCACCCCGGAGCGAATAAGCCATTTCGTTAAATGGTTCATTAGCAACAAAACTTGCTGTAAATTAAATTCAGTATCGTTTGTGGGTGAACTGCTCATAGGGTCAATATTTTCCCAACTTCCAAAATAAAAAATTTTCTAAGGTTCCATATTTAAAGCTATTTTGATGAATCTTAGAAAGAGAAAAGAATTTATCTTAAAATCTCTCACAATAATAATAAAATCTAATAAATATCTCGACTCGGAAGTCTCTCTATTTAAATACATATCTGGAAAACTAAGTTTTATTCCAGTTTTTAAAAAATTATCTCTTTAATATAAAACCTATCAGCAATTATCAATCATTATTCGCCTTTGAATAATTAAGTTTTAACTATAGATCTCTTTCATAAATCAAAAAACGATCTTCTTTTTGGTTAATATTTGCACTCCAGATTTCTTAGCATTCGTGCATAATCTGCGGATGAAATACATCGATTCAAACAAACTTTCTGATCCTCAGTTCAAGCGATACACAGGCATCTCATGGTCAACTTTCTATTTGATGGTTGAGCAATTGCAGAAGCATGTCTCTGCCAAAGGCAGACCGCCCAAGTTAAGCCTGGAGGATCAGG